>MGMG01000097.1 GCA_001796355.1 Chloroflexi bacterium GWB2_54_36
GAAGCACTATTGCTCTGGCAAGTCATTCGATTGTTAAAGAACGATGGATTTTTCTGACTCGAATTTACAGAAAAAAGGTTGCGTAATCGATATCTGCCGATTTTACTTTCATATTAATTGATAACAAACCATTATTAGTAAACTATTAATATTAGGTCTGAATATTGATAGATCGCATCGCGAAAAAATAGTGCGCCTGCTGAGACTCGAACTCAGGCTCTTACCTCCGGAGGGTAATGTGATATCCACTTCACTACAGGCGCAGAAAACTGGTTTTATTCACGGGTTTTTCTGACCCGTAACCGCAATTTTACCATGCTCATAGCCAGGAGTAAATGAGCCTGAAAAAGTTTAGCCTAAAAAAGTGATACCACTCGTCAACCTGGTTGGTTCTGTTGGTACACGCGCCCAATCTCGTCGCGGTCAAATCGCGGCAGGGGGCGCATTTCGCCTTTTTGATTTACCAGGACCTCGGCTGCACCGTCAGCTACAACCCCAATTTCTGCCGCGAGAATGCCCGCCGCGTTCAATCCTGAAAGGATTGCCCCTTTGCTTGCCGGTTTGACCGCCAGCAGCAGCGCGCCGGATGCGATCGTCCCCAAGGGGTCAAGACCAAATATCTCACAGATCCGGGCTGAAAGCGGTGGGATGGGTATCCGTGTTGGATCGATGTGGAATGTATGCTGGCAGGCCTGGGCCATCTCCCACAGCGCGGTTGCAACGCCGCCTTCGGTTGGGTCATGCATAGCGGTGACGCTGCCAGCTTGCACGGCAATTTGGGCGTCCTCCAGTACGCTGATGCCTGGCGTAAAAAGATAATTCTGGGCGGCAAGAATTTCCTCCGGGGTGAGATGATCCTTGAGGACCGCAGGAAATTCACGCGCCAGCAATGCGGTGGCTTCGATTGGCACCCCTTTGGTCAGAATCAAAATATCTCCCGGCTGAGCTTGGTCCGGGGTCACCAGCTTATCGCGCTGAATTTCGCCCAGCATGGTTGTGACGATAATTGGCCGGTCGAGCCCGTGCGTGACTTCAGTGTGGCCGCCTATCAGGGTGATCCCGGCAGCGCGGCAGGCACCCGTTACCTGCATGGAAAGCGCCGTCACGCTTTCTTCGCTGGTCTTTCCCTCGGGCAGCAAAACGGTGAACATCGCCCAGGCGGGTCGGGCGCCGGTGGTGGCGATATCATTGGCGGCAATTTGCACGGCGTACCAGCCTATTTCTTCGCTGGCAAAGGTAATTGGCTCGGTTTTGAGCACCAGACAGGTTTCGCCAAACTCCAATACCGCGCAATCCAGCCCAATCCCGGGGCCAAGCAGCACGCGCGGGCCGGCTGTGGGGGCTGAGCGGATGATTTTCTCGAGCAATTCAGGGGGCAGCTTGCCAACCGGCAAGACCGGGTTCATTGCTTCTCCGAGTTCTGGCGCAGGTAAGCGGATAGCATGCTTTGCATGTGTTGAAAATGCGAACCTTTCCAGTAGATTTGGCCGCAGCCGGCGCACTGCGTAAATTCGTCGTAGTATTTCCGCGTCAGCGGCTGCAACTGATCGATGATATCTTCCTTCTTCACCGGCGCTAGCTTTCCGTTACAGCGCGGGCAACGCTGGAAGGGCGTGATATAGCTGTTAAGCTGGTACTGGGTAACAACCTCAGCCAATTGCTGCTCCGGATCATCGGCGCGAACGCAATATCCATCCGCGACGATTTTTCGTTTGAGTAATCCGCGGTCGCGGGTAAGCAGGATGCAGCCGTGTTCGTATGCGTATTGAGCAATATCCCCGTCTGGCCAATCCTTCGCATAAACTGCGTCGAACCCGAGCAGCCGTAAGTAATCGGTCAATTTGCCCAGGTGATTATCGAGCACGAATTTCGGACCTTCCCCGCTGTATTGCTGCTCGATTACAACTCTTGGATAAATATGGATGATATCCCCATCCTGCACCGGGTAATTCAAGTCAGCCTCATGCCCATCGGCTTGAACAAGGCCGACTTCAGGATGCGGGATCCCGATAACCTCGACAATGTGCTTGAGGGCTGTCTTCTGGTTAAAAGGTACTTGAACCGAATTTTCAATGCTGTGATTCGGCAAAAAATCATTCAATTTTCCGTGGATGGTCAGGGTTATCTGTCCCATATCAATCGTCGCGGCAGGCTGTTCTGAAAACTGCCCCTGCAGCAGGTATAATAGCCGGGTTGCGCAAAAAGCCTGCGATTATTATACCTTTTGGCTCAGGATGGATTGAATTTTTGGAAATACCCCCTCGAGGATTAAATGCAGCTTTATTTCATCCGCCACGCACAATCCGAGAACAATCAAAAATGGAGTGATTCGGGCAGCAACCTGGGCCGCTTCGCCGACCCCGGCATCACCGATTTAGGCAAGCGCCAGGCGCAGGCGCTGGCTGAGTTTATCGCCAATCGCCAACTAGTGACCGCGGCCAGCCCTTACGATGAGACCAATGCGGGCAGGATTGGTTTGACCCATATCTATACAAGCCTGATGGCCCGGGCAGTTTTGACCGCAAATACTGTGGCTGAGAAAATCGATTTAAAGCTGGTCGGGTTGGAAGACGCGCACGAAGGTGGCGGGGTTTACCTGGAAGATGAGGAAACCGGAGAGCTAAACGGGCAGCCGGGAAAAACGCCGGAGGAATTAAAGTCGCTCTCCGACCGGTTGGTCCTGCCTGAGCTCAACCCGAACGGCTGGTGGAACCGCCCTCTTGAGGTGCGTGAGGAGCGCGTTGCGCGCGCCAGACGCCTGCTGGCTTCTCTGCTCGAACAGCATGGCGGAACCGGGGACAGAATCGCGCTTTTCAGCCACGCTGCTTTCTTTAATTATTTTTTGGCAGCGGTATTCGAACTGGATCAGCGCCCGCCGGTCTGGGTCTATCTCAATAATACGGGCATATCCCGCTTTGATTTTAATGGGGAAGAAAACGCGTTGGTTTATTCCAACCGCACCGAACATCTTACGCCAAATTTATTAAGTTGAAGGCGACGCTTTTATTGGCAGCTTGACGGCTGGCCAATTGAGTGCGAACATTACAAAACCGGCGAACTGCACTCCGCCGGAGATGACCAGGGCTACCCAAAAACCAAATGCATCGCCGATAGCAGTAGCAACCAGCGGGGACAGGACGGATGAAAAGAACTGCAGCCCTTGGGCAAGCGCCACAAAGGTGGAGCTATACTCGGCAGGGACAGTTCTCATCAACTCGTCGAAGAAAACCAGGTTCAGTCCGGCCTGAAAAATCCCGTTGATTCCGGCGAGTACCGTGATCATTCCAACATCGCGGGTCAAAGCCACTGCCATCGGGAAAAGCGCTGACCCCAGCGTATTCCAGATAAGGATTGGGCGCGTTCCGTTTCGGCGTGAGCTGCGCACCCAGATCAGATAACCAATGATCACGATGGCTGTCTGGGACATGCTAATGGCGGCAATCCAACTATCGGAAGCCTCGACCACCCGCACCAGGTACAACGGCAGAATCGGGATGAGCATGGCTTGACCGGTGAGGAACACAAAGCGTTTGATGACAAACGCCTGGAACGGCTGTTCCTTGCTGACCAGTTGCATATATTCTTTGAATTGAGCCTTAAACCTCAGCCGTTTTCCTTTCCGATGGGTTTGAATATCATCGAGGTGGATGCGTGAAGAATAGTAAAAGCTGATCAATCCGCCAACCGACATGCTGATAAAAACAATCTGATAATTAATTGGAAAATTTAGCCGGTCCAGAATTTGGCCGATCACGAACACGGTTATCGCGGTGGTAAACCCCATCAACGACCAGCGACGAGTCATCAAGTCGAAGCGGTGGTTGGGACCGGCGACAGCGTTCATCACCACCGAGAAGGAGATACTGAGCATGGTTTGCGGAATCGTTGCCAACGCCCAAATGGCCAGGATGCCAAGGACCAGGGGGCGGTCGCGCATCAAAAAAGCCAGCAAGCCGGTAGCAGCATAGGCGGCGACGACTCCCAGACGGGCAACGCTGAACCAGGGCACAATTTTGCGTTGATTTTGCAGGAATTGCCCGATAGGGATGGCAAGCAGCAGACCCGTCAGCGCCGGCATGGCTGTCAGCAGGCCAACCTCAAAGCTGGAGGCGCCCAGGCGGGTCAGAAAAACCGGTAGGAAGGGGGACGCTGCATTGGCCAGCCCAACTCCTACCGAATCAACTTGCACGTTGCGGAAATTTTTGCCTTGAGTCTCTGTCAGGCCCACTGGCTCAGGCAAGAATCTGGGTAATCTCAAGAACACCTCGGGGCTTTAGGAATGGATGAACGAGGATGTCCCATTATAATCCCGCTCCCCTATATCTGTTGGGCGGGTAAAACAGGCAGCCGCGCCTATCCCCGATATTGTCTATGCAAGCTGGTGACATTTATCCGTTGCAGGCAGTGACAGATACCGTATGCGACCTGCCGAAGAGTTGGCTATAATAAACTGGCAAATCATCGTTTCAAATTTCACAAACCAGTTTTTAGGAGAGCAACCGTATGACCTTGTACACTCCGGAGATGATTCGGGCAGCGCACCAGGTTTTAGCGGAATACCGGTATGAGCTCAAACCGGTCGTCCGCGGTTATGCCAACCGCACACTGTATGTCAATGTGGGCGACAATTCAATCCAGGCAAAACCGGTTGACCAGAAGATGAAAGACACCTTTACCGGGGGTAAAGGCTTTGGCCTCTGGCTGCTTTGGAACGCCGTAAAAGACGACACCCAATGGGACAGCCCGGAAAACGAGCTGGTGATTGCCGGCGGGCCGATCGGCGGCATCACCGCTTACCCTGGTTCTGGCAAATGCACGGCGGTTACCATCTCGCCGCTGACTAAATCGATCATCGACAGCAACGGCGGCGGCTATTTCGGCCCGTATCTCAAGTTCGCCGGTTGGGATGCCCTGGAAATTCAGGGCAAGGCCGAGCGGGATGTCATCGTCATCATCGACGGTGACGAAGGCAAAGTGACCATCGAGGAGGCGCCGTTGGATCCGGTCAATACGCACCTGCTCAATCGCCTGCTGACCGAGATGTACGCCGATGCACTCAAGGACATGCGCGGGATATCCGTGATTTCAGCCGGACAGGCGGCCGAGCATGTGCCGATGTGCGGTTTGAATATCAGTTACTACGATGCGAAACGCGATGAGGTGCGGATTAAACAGGCGGCTCGCGGCGGCGCCGGGACGGTGCTGCGCAATAAGAAAATCAAGGCCATCGTGGTGCGCTACACCAATCTTGGCGGCGACAGTAACGGCGTGGCCAACATGGATCTGGTGCGGGCTGCCGGTACGCGCATCAAGAAGGAAATTACTACTTTTGACGCCTCCCAAAACGACATGGGCGGCACCGGGACCCCGTACCTGGTCGAAATCATGAACAAGTTCGACCTGCTGCCAGTAAAAAATTTCCGCTTTGGGCATCACAAAGACGCCCACCGCATCGCCGGCGAAGTTTGGAAACCCATGTTCGATACGCGCGGCCCGGATGGCTGCTGGTACGGCTGCACCCTGGCTTGCGCCCATGCCGTGCCGCATTACCATTTACAAACCGGCCCGTATGCCGGTCAGACGGTATTTGTGGACGGGCCGGAGTATGAGACGTTAGGCGCGTTGGGATCGAATTTGTGCCTGTTCGACCCCGGTCAGATACTGGAGATCAATTTCTACGCGGATACTTACGGCATCGACACCATCTCGCTAGGCAACTCGATTGCCTTTGCGATGGAATGCTATGAATTTGGCGTCATCACGACCAGGCAAACTGGCGGTCTGGAGCTAACCTGGGGAAACTTTGACGTGGTGATGAAGCTGATTCACCAAATGGCCAACGGAGAAGGCTTTGGCTTGGTGGTCGGTCAAGGCGTGCGCGCCATGCGCAAGCTTTTCGTCGAACAGTACGGCGCAGATGCCAAATTGCTGCGCGACATTGGCATGGAAGTCAAAGGTATGGAGATTTCCGAATACCTGTCGAAGGAGTCGTTGGCTCAGCAGGGCGGCTATGCGCTGGCATCCAAGGGTGCGCAACACGACGAGGCCTGGCTGATTTTTATGGAAATGGTGCACAAGCAGTTGCCAACCTTTGAGCACAAAGCCGAAGCGCTGCATTACTTCCCCATGTGGCGCACCTGGTTTAGCCTGCATGGCCTTTGCAAGTTGCCCTGGAATGACATCATTCCGGAAAGCAACAAGACTTCCAAAGAACCCGCCAAAGTCCCGGAACACGTGGAAAATTACACCTGGTTATATGAAGGCGTCCTAGGCAAGAAAGTCACAATTCAAGACATCATCGAAGAATCGGAGAAGGTCTATAACTTCCAGCGCATTTTCAACCTTCGCCTGGGATTTGGCACTCGCGAGCACGACTACCCGCCTTTTCGCGCGATGGGACCGGTAATCAGGGAAGAATACGAAGACCGGGCTGATTTGTACGATCAGCAGGTGCGCGACGAGATAGAAATGGATCCCAGCACGATGACCATCGAGGAAAAGATGGCAGCCGTGCGAGCCTATCGGGAAGGGCGCTACGAGAAACTGGTTGATGCAGTTTACAAACGCCGTGGCTGGACGCGGGACGGTGTTCCAACCCTGCAAACCGTGAAGCGGCTGGGAATTGATTACCCGGACGTGGTGAAACTGGTAAGCAAACATCAAGATTAAGTGAATAGTTGTTGCATCCGAAGCCTGACGCCAGGGGGGAGCGCCAGGCTTTTTAATTGGGTTGTTACAAATGGGTTGTTACAAATACAGGTGGGCATGGAAGCCTACTCCTACCGGCAGGGGACGGGTTCCACCCCGTCCCGTGTCATTAGGGTTGAAATATTAACAAATGATTACTTTTGGGACAACCTCGCAACCTTTTTTTTCCACCCGAATTCCATCTTTTCGGGGCTAAATGATTTGTCCTCCGTGAAATTAACCACAAAACAGATTATTAATGTAAAATTGTTTCGTGTTATCGATCCTTATCCCGATTCATTTTCTCTAACCATCGACACAAGCGAGGCATACATTATGGAAAAATCGATCCCTGACATCGTAGTTGGTCGGCTTCCCCGTTACCTGCGGTCGCTGGAATACATGCTGAAAAATGGCATAAAAACGACTTCCTCGCAAGAATTAGGCGAATCGATTGGCATCTCTGCTGCTCAAATTCGGAAAGACCTGTCTCAATTTGGCGAATTTGGCAAACAAGGCACCGGCTATTCGGTCCGCTACCTGGTTGACCAGCTGCAATCCATCCTGCATGTCAACCAATCCTGGGACCTGGTTCTGGTCGGCGTGGGTGACCTGGGTACAGCCCTCGCAACCTATCAGGGATTCGTCAATCGCGGCTTCCATATCGTCCTGGCATTTGATAATGATCCCGCCAAAACCGGCAAAAAAATCGGGGATGTGACCATTGATGGAATGGATCAGTTGGAAGCGAAAATAGCCGAATCAGGCGCGAAAATTGCCATGCTGTCGGTTCCTGCTGCGGCCGCTCAGGAAGTCGCTGAATTACTAGCCAAGAGCGGTATTCGCGCCATTTTAAATTACGCTCCGATGCAATTGATTCTGCCCAGCGATATTCATGTCGAATATCTGGATCCAATCACCAAATTGCAGCACATGACGTATTATCTGGGTTAAACTGAAATCACTTAAACGTAAACGACCTGAGAAATTGTCTCGGGTCGTTTTTGTTTCAACGGGGCTAAAACCGCATCAAGCTGCGGCGCAGGATGTCGCGCATCCCCAACGCCCGGCTGGCACCTTCAGCGGTACAGGTCGCCGGGTTATCCACCAGGTACACCGGGATGCCAAGCGACTTGGTCAGGAATTTATCGACCCCGCGCAGTAGCGCCCCGCCGCCGCATAAAGCTGCGCCGCGGTCGATGATGTCGGAAATCAATTCGGGTGGTGTTTTTTCCAAAACCCGGCGCACCAGAGCCACCACTTCAGCCAGCGGGTCCTGCAAAGCTTCCACGATATCATCCGTGGTCAACGTGACCGGGCGCGGCAGCGCCGATACCTGATCCTGTCCCTGAACTTCCAGCGAAAGCTGATTATCCAGGGGAATGGCCGCTCCAATGCGCGTCTTGAGCAATTCAGCGGTGGGTTGGCCGACGATAACGCCGTACTTGCGCCGGATGTAGGAAATGATGGCCTCATCCATGGCTATGCCGCCGGTGCGCGATGTCTCGGCTGTGACGATATCATTCATCGCCAGAACCCCCGCCTGGTGTGTGCCGCCGCCCAGCGAGATGATCATGTTCCCGGTTGGGGTGTTGATCGGCAGGTCGATCCCCAACGCCGCTGCCAAAGGTTGTTTGATCAGTATCACGTCCCGGCTGCCTGAACCCAGGCCAGCTTCGTGCACGGCCCGGGTTTCGACGCTGGTGATGCCGTAAGGCACGGTGATAATAATCCGCGGGCGAAAGATCAACATCGGTCCGCAGGTTTTTTTGATCAAGTATTGCAGCAAATTTTCGGTAATTTCGAACTCGGCAATTACCCCGTGCCGCAGCGGGCGTACTACCTCGATATTGTCACCAACCCGTCCCAGCATATCGCGGGCGGATTGACCCCATTCAACCATTTTTTGCTCTTGCACGATCAGGGCAACCACCGTCGGTTCTTGCAGCAGAATCTGATTCCCCTCCGTGATGACGGTGTTCATTGTCCCAAGATCAATGCCTAATTCCCTTGTCAACCCAGGCATATAACTACAAAATCCTTCCTGATATAAAATTCAAATCCCCGGTAACCCGGGCATCGAATTTACAACTTGTTTATCTTGTTCGCCGTTGGCGGAAACGTTGAACTGCGGCTATACGCAAAGTTGACCGTTTGAGCGCCAGCTGCAGCGCAGCCTGATCTTCAGGCTTGGCAGCGCCGGCCTCTTTCAGTGAACTTTCGGCGCGTTGCCGGGCATCTTCCGCCCGCTGGATGTTGATTTCATCTACATTTTCAGCAGCATTCGCCAGAATGGTTACCTGGCTGCCGGTTACCTCGACCACCCCTCCTGCGACCGTAAAGTACTCTTCCTGGTTTTTCTGGCGAATGGTAATGATACCGTATTGCAGGGTTGAAAGCAGCGGCGAATGGTTGGGTAAAATGCCCATCACACCCTCGACGCCAGGCACGACGACGATATCCACGTCGCCCTGGAAGACGATCCGGTCTTGAGAAACAATCTCGCAATGGATGGGCATCAAAACTCCTTGTTAAGCAGCGGCAAGCTCTGCGGCATTCTTGCGTACTTCATCAACCGTGCCGGTCATATAGAAAGCTTGTTCGGGCAGATCGTCGCATTTTCCGTCCAGAATTTCACGGAAACCACTGACGGTCTCGCGCAGCGGCACATAACGCCCGGGCCTGCCGGTAAACTGCTCCGCCACGGACATCGGCTGCGAAAAGAAGCGCTCGATCTTGCGGGCGCGCGAAACAATCAACTTGTCGTCTTCACTCAATTCATCGATGCCAAGAATGGCGATGATGTCCTGTAAGTCCTTGTAGCGCTGCAGCACGCGTTGAACTTCGCGCGCGGTGTTGTAATGATCTTCGCCGACAATTTTTGGATCAAGGATGCGCGACGTGGAGGCCAGTGGATCGACCGCCGGGAAGATGGCTTTTTCAGCAATCGAACGTTCCAACGCAATGGTTGCATCCAGGTGGGTAAAAGTCGCAACCGGAGCCGGGTCCGAGTAGTCGTCGGCCGGCACGTACACCGCCTGCATCGACGTGATCGAGCCGGTGCGGGTGGTGGTGATGCGTTCCTGGAGTTCACCCATCTCGGTCGCCAGGGTAGGCTGATAACCGACTGCGGAGGGCATGCGCCCGAGCAGCGCTGATACTTCCGACCCGGACATCGTAAAGCGGAAAATATTGTCGATGAAGAGCAGCACATCGCGTCCTTGATCGCGGAAATATTCCGCCATCGAAAGTGCGGTCAGCGCCACGCGCAGACGCACGCCTGCCGGCTCATTCATCTGACCAAATACCATCACCGTGTCCTTCATAACGCCTGATTCGAGCATTTCGCGGTACAACTGGGTACCCTCGCGGGTGCGTTCTCCGACTCCGGCAAACACCGAATTACCCTGATGAACGGTCGCAATCGACCGGATCAGTTCCATGATGATGACGGTCTTTCCCACGCCTGCGCCGCCGAAAATACCGGTCTTCCCACCTTTGGTAAAAGGGGCGATCAAGTCGATCACCTTCAGCCCGGTTTCGAAAACTTCGACCCGCGTGGACTGTTCAGCAAATACCGGCGCCGGGCGGTGAATGGGGTAATAGGTCTTGGCATCCACCGGACCCTTGTTATCAACGGCTTTGCCCATAACATTAAATACTCGTCCCAGAGTTTCCTGCCCAACCGGTACTTGAATCGGTTTGTACGTTCGCCGCACGGGTAGGCCGCGCACCAGTCCATCGGTGGCATCCATCGCGATGCAGCGCACCCAGTTATCAGCCAGTTGCTTTTCGACTTCCAGCACCATCCTGTCTTGCCCGTCTTGCTCCACCACTAGCGCTTCGTACAGGCCGGGAAGATCGCTGGCAGGGAATTCTACGTCCACAACACCGCCAAGGATTTGTACCAGACGTCCGGTTGATTGATCCATTCAAAGCCTCCAGTTATGATGAGTAAAGCGCAGCGGGTGATTAAGCGGATGCCTGAGCCAGAGCTTCAGCGCCGCCAGAAATATCCAGCATTTCATTGGTGATGCCGGCCTGCCGGATTTTGTTGTAATCCAATTGCAGCAGCGAGACCAGGTCTTTGGCGCTGGTGGTGGCATTGCGCATGGCAACCATGCGGGCAGCATGCTCGCTGGCCAAAGCCGAGAGAATTGCCTTATAAATTTGCAGCGCGGTGAAATCCGGAATAATTTCGTGGAGAATTTCTTCCTGGCCAGGCTCATACGTGAACACCAATTTACTTTTGACCTGCGGTTCAGCAACAACCGTGCCCTGTTCCGGCTCCGGGACGCTGAAGGGTAATATTTTCCGGATAACGGGTTCCTGGCGCAGCATATTCTGGTATTCAGTGTAGGCTACATACACCTGATCTGCGCGGTGCGATAAAAACTCATCCACTGCCAGTTGCCCAATGGGCGCTGATTCGAGGTACGTCGGGTTGGCGGATAGTCCGCTGAACTCACCCACCACGCTGCGTCGCCGCCTGAGCAGCATGTCGCGTCCGCGCTTGCCCACCGTAATGTAGGAAACCGGCGTTTGCTGATCGGCAAAATACGACAACGCTTCGCGCACGATATTGACGTTGTAAGCTCCGGCCAGGCCGCGGTCCGAACTGATCAAAATGACCAGAATATTCTTGACCTCATCGCGTTCCGCCAGCAGCGGATGCATGCTCTGGTGACCGGGCTGGCGGGCCAGATCCGTTAGAATGCGCCAGGCGCGTTCAGCATACGGCCGAGTGCGGTCATTCGCCTGGATCGCGCGCCGCACTTTGCTCGCACTTACGGTTTCCAGCGCGCGGGTGACTTGCGCCAGATTTTTTACGCTGCGAATTCGCAGCCGCATTTCCCTGGTGGACGCCATAATCCTCCCTGAGATCTAGGGGTGTGAGTTATACCCACCCTGCTTGAAAAGCTTGCAAGGCTTCCCGCAGCTTGGTTTCGGTTTCGGGTGAAATTGACTTTTTCTCAGCAATCGTACGCCCAACTTCCGGGTGACTGGTTTCCATGTAACGCAGGAATTCGCGCTCCCAGGCTTTGACTCGCTCGACCGCCACCTGGTCAATGAAACCGTTGACGCCGGCAAACAATGCCATTACTTGATTTTCAATGGACATTGGTTCGTACTGAGCTTGTTTGAGAATTTCCTGCAAGCGCAGGCCGCGGTTCAGTTGAGCCATAGTCGCTTTGTCCAAATCGGAGCCGAATTGGGCGAAGGCAGCCAGGTCGCGGAAGGATGCCATGTCAAGGCGCAGCCGGCCAGCCACCTGCTTCATGGCTTTGGTCAGCGCAGCGCCGCCAACTCGGGAAACCGAGATGCCAACATTGATACCCGGGCGGATACCGGCATTGAATAGATTCGATTCCAGGTAAATCTGGCCGTCGGTAATGGAGATTACGTTGGTTGGAATATAAGCCGACACATCACCCAGCAGCGTCTCGATAATCGGTAACGCGGTAAGCGACCCGCCCGTGCCTTCCACTGGCAGCACTTTATACTTTTCGCCGTCTTTAAGCGCTTGTAGGGCTTGCCCGGCATCCTGTTCAGCGATCGGTCCCTTGAATAGCTTGCCATCCAGTGTATCTACGGATTTAGCTCTGGCGCCGGCGTAATCCTTGCCCACAATCGCAAAGGAAGTCGCCAGGCGGGCTGCCCGCTCGAGCAGGCGTGAATGCAGGTAGAAGACGTCGCCCGGGTACGCCTCACGGCCTGGGGGACGCCGCAGCAGCAAAGAAATTTGGCGGTAAGCCCAGGCGTGTTTGGAAAGGTCATCGTAGATCACCAGCGCATCCCGCCCGGTCTCCATGAATTCCTCACCGATACTGCAGCCGGAATAGGGAGCAATGTACTGCATGGCTGCGGGTTCATCGGCGGCGGCCATAACTACGATCGTGTGCGCCATGGCGCCGGAGCGCTCCAGCAGGCCGATGGTGCGGGCAATGGCGGCCTTTTTCTGGCCGATGGCGACATAAATACAGATCAGGTCTTTGCCTTTTTGGTTGATGATGGTATCGATGGCCAGGGCTGTTTTGCCTGTCTGACGGTCACCAATGATCAATTCACGCTGGCCACGGCCAATCGGGATCATCGCATCAATGGCTTTGATACCCGTCTGGACCGGTGTATCGACATCCTGTCGTTCAACCACACCCGGAGCAATGCGCTCGATCGGCCGATAATGCGCATGCACAACTGGACCTTTGCCGTCAATGGGTTGGCCGAGGGCGTTGACCACCCGTCCGATTAATCCATCGCCCACCGGAACCGACGCAATCCGGCCGGTAGAACGCACCTGCATCCCTTCCGAAACGATCGTGTAATCGCCAACAATAGTGACGCCGACTCGATCTTTTTCCAGGTTGAACGCGATCCCCATCACGCCATTCTCGAATTCAACCAGTTCCTGTGATTGGACACCCGCCAGACCATCCACCATGGCAATGCCATCTCCGGCTTCAGTGACGGTACCAACGTTGCGAACTCCAAGCGATGGTTTAAAAGCGTCAATTTTTTGCTGCAGGTCAGTGGTCAGGTTCTTGATCAGATCAGTCATCGAGCCTCCCGGGCGGGCAACAATGGGTGTCGGATATTAATAAATATCCAGATAAAAATATATTCGGTATTCTTGGGTAATGATTGCACAAATTTCGCGTTAAATCATACTCGAAAGCAAAATGTTTGTCTAGTTTTAGCGCGCTCGATTTCCCAATACCGGCTCCAACAGTTCTATTTGTTAAAGAATTGCAGCGCGATCCGCAGGCGATCTTCCACCGTTTTGGGGGCATCCCGCGAAATGAATTGGATGGCAGTCTGCGCCTCGATTACGCTGTAACCCAGGCCGGTTAGCGCTTCCAGTACCTCGGTATCCACGTCCAGGATTCCAATGGTCTCGCGCATTTCACCTGCCTCGCCAACTTTGCCCTGCAGGTACAGCACAATTTTTTGGGCGGTCTTCTTGCCGACCCCCGGCACCCGTGCAAAGATATCCGCCTGCTCGGCCAGAACCGCCCGGCGGATAACATCCACCGATAGCGTTGACAGGACTGAAAGCGCCAGGCGCGGACCAATGCCGTTGACCGCCAGTAACAGGATGAAAAAGTCGCGTTCGATCTCGCGCTCAAACCCGAAAATCGACCAACTATCCTCCCGCACAACCAGGTGGGTATGCAAAAAGATCATATCGCCCACCGGGCTCTGTTTTGCCAGAACGATAGGCACGAAAACCCGCACGCCAAACCCGCCCATTTGTAAGGTCAGGCTGTCCTGACTGGCGGCTACAACTTCACCCTGTACATGCACAATCATACTTTCGCTCCATTTCCATCCAAATAATGACTATGCGCAACTTCGTCGCGGCGTTGATTCATAATTTCATAAACGACCAGCGCAGTCGCCACCGCCAGGTTGAGTGAATCCGACTCGCCGCGCATGGGGATCGACACGACTGCATCGCAAAGCGCGTAATGGCGTTCTTGCAGTCCCTGCCGCTCACTGCCCATCAACACGACCAGACCCTGCGGGTACCGGTAGCGGTGGTAATCCTGCTGGGCTTTATCCGAGGTGCCTACCACAACGGCCCCTTCCCGTTTTTTCCAACTGGCGAAAATCGGCCACGAAGTCTTAACCAACGGCTGATCGAAAATCGCGCCCATGCTGGCGCGGATCGCGCCAGGGTCAAAAGGGTCGGTTGATTGATCGAGCAGAATCACACCCTTGCAGCCGGTTGCGTCGCTGGTGCGCAGGATCGTCCCCAGGTTGCCGGGGTCCTGCACCGAATCAAGTGCGATCCATACGTCCCCAGCCGCGAGATGCACATCCTCCAGATTGGTCCAGCGCTGCCGGACGACGGCAGCAATCCCCTGCGGTCCATCTTTGGCGGACAGGCTGCGGAACACATCCGCGGAAACTTCCAGCACATTGCCGCCAGCCGCTGTGACATCGGTTACCAGTTGCTGGCCGAACAAGCTGGTCAATAGCTCAGGTGCAATGACCAGTTGGTCTATATCCCACTGTTTCTGTGCAGCTTCCCCCACAATCCGCAGCCCTTCGACATAGAAAAGGCCGGCGTGCTGCCGTTCCTTGCGGTCAGCTAGTTTGCGGATGAATTTGATGGCAGGATTGGCGCTGCTGGTAATCATGTTTTCAAACTGTTCAAACGCATACTGTGCAAATGGCAAATCGCAATCGCCAACGCATCGGCAGCATCATCGGGGCGCGGGACCTCGGGCAGCGATAAAAGCGCTTTTACCATCAACTGAACCTGCATTTTATCCGCCCCGCCATACCCGGTGACAGCCTGTTTTACTTCCATCGGGGTGTATTCACCAACCGCCACTGAATGTTGGGCCAGCGCAAGCAGTACTACGCCGCGGGCCTGCCCGACTGAAATTGCCGAGGAGACGTTGCGCTGAAAAAAAAGCTTCTCCACAGCAGCGCCCTGCGGCTGGTGGAGAAGCAAGATTTCATTCAATTTTTCCGAAAGCTGCATCAAGCGAAGTTCGGGGCGCTCTCCCGCTGGAGTGAGAATGACCCCGTAATCAACGACGGTAATGCCGTTTTCCGTCTCGGCCACCAGGCCGTAACCAGTCGTCGCCGTTCCCGGATCGATTCCCACAACCAGCATGGGCTATTCCTCTGCCAGGGACGCGAGCGCCTCCTCAGAAATGTGCAGATTGTGGAACACATTCTGCACATCGTCCAACTCTTCCAGGCTCTCGACTGAACGCAAAACCTGAAGGGTTTCTTCCGTACCGAGATCGATCTCATTTGTCGGGAGCATGCGGAGTTCGGCTTCTTCGAGGGTGCATTTTCCCTGGCGCAGCGCATCCGAAATGGTCTTGAAGCTCTCGACCGGTCCGATGATCTCGATATATCCGTCGTCGTAGTTGACGTCGTCAGCCCCGCCAAAGACTGCCAGATCAAAGATTTTTTCCATATCATTTTCAGTGCCGGGCACCGAAAAATATGCTGCGCGTTTGAACTGCCAGCCTACCGAACCGGCCTCGCCGAGTGTGCCCCCGGCGCGCGTGAGCACATGCCGCACTTCTGCTACGGTGCGGTTTCGGTTTTCGGTGAAGCATTCGATCATCAACGCCACGCCATGCGGGGCGTAACCTTCATAAAACACCTGCTCGAACACGCTGCCATCTTTGCTCTCACCAGTTCCGCGTTTGATCGCCCGTTCGATGTTTTCCTTCGGCATGTTCTGGCTCCGGGCTTTTTCGATGGCCAGCCGTAACCGGAAATTCGAATCCGTGTCTCCGCCGCCTTCGCGTGCTGACATCACAATTTCACGGGTGAGGCGCGTGAACACCTGCCCGCGCTTGGCATCGGCAGCGCCTTTTTTCCGTTTAATCGTTGCCCATTTTGAATGTCCAGACATTCTGGTTCTCCTTCAAATCACCAACTGGTGAGCAGAATAAAAATCACGCAAATTATACCACAGCGCTAAGCCAGGCGTTGGGGAACCAATTTGCACCTTTACCGGAGCCTTACAGTCGACTTACAAGGACTCGGTAACCCTTGTTTTAAGCCAGTAAACAAACTAAATTTATATCGTAATTCCACTAATAAAATACCACTGAAAATGAAACAAAAACTCTCACTTCTTCTTTCGATCATACTGATCCTGACGCTTTTCGCCCAACCCGTGCAAGCGGCTACTGGCGCGATCATTCCCGTTACCGGCCCCAGCCTTGAAAATGCAGAAACCGCCAGCTCCGCAGTTGCCGCTTTGGCGCCTTTTGCCGCCTCCGTTGCGGTCAGTGGTAACCCATACCAGGTCGCTGGAATTTTTGCCAGGGGCATTTTTGCAGCCCCGATCGTACAGCAGCCCGCCTCAGCCCCGGGTTTTGTCTCGACACAACCTGAAGCCGCCACCCAATTCGGTATGGCTGCCCAGTATGGAACAGTCGCCCTTTTAGCGCACAATTACTTGCTCGGCGAGAAATTTTTCGCGGTTGAAACCGGAAAGATTCTTTCGCTGGTGTACGGCGACGGCCGCACTCAGACCTATCGTGTCAAAGAAGTGCTCAAATATCAGGCGCTTTCCCCCAACAGTCCATATTCAGAATTCGTTGACTTGAATGACTCTACTGGCATGCGCATCAGCGTAGAGACTCTGTTTTATAAGGTGTACACTCAGGCGGACACACTGGTGCTGCAGACCTGCATCGAGGCTAACGGGGAACCGTCATGGGGACGCATTTTCGTGATTGCACAGCCTGTGTACCTGGCCACCACCCAGCAGGCCAATCGCCTTGCAACTCATTTGACGCAGGCGCTCCGCTAGCTCAGCCAGCCGCCACCTGAAATTATTGGCTTGGGATCTGTGCACCGCCTGTTGGCGTCGGCGTCACCATGATCGGCTCGCCTTTGGGTTGAGCGACTACGATCAAACGGTGCGTATTAGAATTCGCCGGCCAACAGGTGATTAAGGTCAACCGTTCGTCTTGAGACGGCAGTATCCAGCGCGCGTTTTCCAAACGGGTCGCCATATCAACATTGCGTTCCGGCAATATCATGACATTGACCACGGTGTAGGTATACCGCACCAGACCGCCGTAAACGATGATTTCGTCCCCCGGCACAACTTTATTGAGATTCTCGAAAACCTTTTCAAAAATATTGTGATGCCCGTTGAATACTGTGTTCCCGATCTGCCCAAGCAGCGCTGACGTGGTATGCCAGCCTACCGCGAATTTGTCTGGAGCCTTGTACTGTTCAAAGGTATCGCTGCCGATCTTAATTTCCGCAGGTTCGGATGGGACAATGGGGGCTATCAGACCAATAACCGGGATTTCGATACGAGTTGGAATGGTAGGATAAAGCGTGGGGGTCGGTACTGCTTCGACCGGAATCACATCTGTCGCGCCGGGGAGCGGCGTGGGATAAGGCGCCAGGCTGCGCAGTGTCGGGGTGGGAAAGGGCACTCCCGGTTGACCGACTGAGGACTGGGTGACTTCGACTTGCGGGGCAAACTGTCCGTCGTCCAGACTGGAGGACAGCACTTCCAGGGGGCTAAAACCCATGGTAGGATCGCCTAATTCGTTCACCAGCCCCAGGCGCAGCAGCAGCGTGCTATAGATTGTCGAGTACTTTCCGGTCACTCCCAGAAAAATGACGATCAAACCAACCGCGACCAGAATGTATGGGCTATATTTCTTCAATGAGAGATTATTCCTGCGTGTGATGTGTTACCAACATTTTACTCGATCATGATTCATCGGTGAAGGACAATCCACCCGCCTGACATTGGCGTTCGTCACCCTAAGCTGCTCGGCGAGATAAACCAGTGGGCGGCCAAATAGCCGCCCACACCTTACCACCGATAACAAATTGCAATTTACACGGATGTGATGAGCTTATAGCCCAGCCGGTCAACGTTTACGATCAGGTTTTCAGCGGTGGGATCCACTTGCACAAATTTTTGCCGCAGCAGATACACGAGGTATTTAATCCGTTGGCGCGCTTGAGGGAAATCCTTGCCCCAAACCGCCTGGGAAATTTGCTGGTAATGCAAAATCTCCGGGGCATGTTTGGCAAGGTTCAGCAAAACACTGAATTCCTTCCCGGTAAGCTGTATGCGCGTATTTTTCAGCCGTACTTCACGGGTTTGAATATCAATCGCCAAACCAACCTGGGGGAAAACAAAGCGGCTCGAATCACGGGTGGAACGCGACCGCCGCAGCACCGCCTGAACTCGTTCGACCACCTCCCCTTTATAAAAGGGTTTGGTCATGTAATCGTCCACGCCGCGTTGAAAACAGGTCACCACATTTTCTTTGTTATTCAGCGCCGTGAGGATGATAACCGGGGTATTACTCACCTGGCGCAGATGGTCGATCGTTTCCCAACCATCCATTTCCGGCATCATCAGGTCGAGCAATACCAGGTCTGGAATAGACAGATTGACCTTATTGAGCGCCTCCTTGCCGTTATTGGCGCTCAACACATCAAAACCGGCATGGCGCAGGATCTGTTTCAGTAAAAAGGCGGTATCCTGATCGTCTTCGACAACCAGTATTCGCGATCTTTCGCTTGAATAGTATTCATCGAGATCCGATCCTACTTCTTTGGTCAAAACTGCATCCATAGAGTCCTCCCTGAGGTAGGTTAAAAACGAAAAACCGGCAATGGGCCGGTTTCGCTATTTGGCTCCCTGAACACCCGCCGGAGTTTGTGCTCCGACAAGCGACCATTTCAAGTGATCAGATCGACGCCGCCAGTATTGCTAAAAAAACTTTGGACACCCAGTTAACAATGTTAACATTGATTATACAGAACCATTAAAGGTTTGTCAATGCAAACCAAACGCCAAACCATATGAAAATTATCATAATATGGCATGAATCGCCTCCGGAAATTAAGGTTCTTCGACCACCGGATTGGTTAATTCGCCAATACCTTCAATGCTGACCTGCACGATATCCCCTGGCGTTAATGGACCAACGCCAGCCGGCGTTCCGGTCAAGATCAGATCGCCAGGTTCCAGCGTCATGACAGAGGAAGCAAAGGCAATTAATTGTTGCACCGAAAAAACCATGTCCCGCGTCGAGGCCATTTGACGGACATCCTGGTTCACCCGGCAAGTGATCAGTTGATCGTAAGGGTCCATCTCAGTTTCGATCCAGGGCCCGACCGGGCAAAAGGTGTCAAAGCCTTTGCCGCGCGTCCATTGACCATCACGCCGCTGCAAGTCCCGCGCGGTGACATCGTTGGCGATGGTGTACCCAAAAATGTAATCTTTGGCATCATTGGGAGCAATCCAGCGCCCGCGCCGCCCAATGACCACTGCTAGTTCGGCCTCGTGCTCCACCTGGCTGGATTGTGGCGGCAGCATGATCGGCAGGCGAGTCGCGAGCAAGGCTGACGGCGGTTTGAGAAACAGCATCGGCACCTCGGGCACATCTACCCCGTGCTCTTTGGCGTGATCGACATAATTACGTCCGACGCAAATGATCTTCGATGGTTCGGTTGGCGCCAGGAGTTGAATGGAAGCTAAATCGATGCCAGCCTCCATTCGGCGGTACTCGCCGAATGGCGTGCCGTCAATTAACCCGACCTGCTCGCCATAGATCCAACCATAAGTGGGTACGTTGTTTCCGGTGTGAAATCGCACGAATCGCATGCTGACTGCTCCTCTACCCAAAAAAATTAAAATACCCCTGAACGTCATCCTACTATTGCACTGTATGGTGCGCTATAGGGTGCGCTTCAGCGCACCACTTCACACCACCGCTCTGAATTCCTCGTGAAAAGTGTAGCACAGATGGAAATTCGCGGTATAATTCGCGCTGAAACAAAACTACCCGGGAGGGTAGCTCAGTTGGTTAGAGCGCGTCGCTTACACCGACGATGTCGCAGGTTCGAGTCCTGTCCTTCCCACAGAAACTAAAATTTTCCCTGCATCGACTCAGCGTAGCCGGTCAGTTCCACATATCCAAAACCGCTTACCGGTACGCCGCTCCTATCACCCTGGATCTCGACCGCCCCCTCCCAATAGGTAATAAAAGTATTGAGTTCCTGATCTGGCATCAACGGATTGATATTTAACCGAATTCCCTCATTCGGGATGGTTATCTCCCATCCGGCCGGGTACTCTGCCCCACTGTATGGGCTGCGCCAGGTCTCGCGAACATTGATCTTAAAATCAGCGGAACCAAGCGTGCGGGTTGTACCGTCTTTTTCAATAATCGTTCCGGCATTGAAAGAATCAAGGCTGCCGTCTTCCCGCTGCAGCGTAAAAAGCATCAATTCGCTGCCGTCGTCCAGTTGAATCGCAAACCAGTTCCAGCCAACCTGGCCCACGCTCAAGGCGCTGGTGCTAAACTCATGATCCATCCAGCTCAGGCCGCTCACGTTCAAAGTATCTTCGCCTATACGCAGTTTCCCGCTGGATTCCAGGCGAGTCTGGCTGGTGTAATAGGACGCGTTACCAGCCTCCACACCTTTTTGGCTATAGCCGTGATTTCCTTGCAGAATCGACCCCTTTACGTCCATTAATTCGAGCTCGAGCCCGTAGCCTTCCGTATTCGCACTCAACGCATACCTGTCAGCGCCAACCTCCCTCACCGACCAATCCTCCAACCAGACCTCATACACGGGTGCGCCCTTGGAGCCTGCAAGGCCGGCCGCACCGCGCGAAATCTTTTCCTGATAGTGAAAATCCTGCGTCTCGATATCGCTGAGGGCAAAATGCGCCAGGTAAACCTGACTGGTGCGCCAATCTGACCCATCATCCGCTGATTCAGGCTGTGGCGTCAAAGCGCGCCGGAAAAAGGTCAGCTCGTAGCCGAACCGGCGGCCTTCAACAGTCTGCAAATTACCGGTGTAGTACCACCACTCGGTTTGAAAATCGGGGTGGGGTCCGTGGTCGAGCGGGAAACTGAACTCGCGCAGGCCTTCGGCCCGGGCAAATTGGCCTTCGGCCGCAGTCGTTGGCGCAAATTGGATCGACGTGCCAGTCTGCTGAACCGGCTTGTTCGCCCTAAAAAACAGCCAGCCGCCTACCGCCAGCAGGACCAATACAGTAGCTGTACCGGTGATCTTCCACAACTTACCGACGTTACTCATAGCGGATCGCCTCCGCTGCTTCCATGCGGCTCAAGCGCCAGGCTGGCACAACCCCGGCCAAAAGCGCAGCGCTGACGGCAATCAACAGCCCCATGGCAAAAGCCCCCAGGCGCATGTCGAATTGCAGCGTCCAGCCGAATGACCGCAAATTGATCACATAGATCAGGATTAGAGAAAGCGCCACCCCGGTCGGAACTGCCAGAATTCCGGCGGTCAAGCCCATTAACCCCGTTTCGAGCATCACCAACTGCCAGAGCTGTTTACCGGTCAGCCCAAGAGCTTTCAAGACGCCAATTTCGCGCTGCTTTTCAAGCTGCAAGAGCAGTAACGTACTCAGCACGCCGATGAAGGCGACAATGGTGGCTAATATCCGCAGCGCTGCGGTGATGGCAAATGTGCGGTCGAATACCTCCATAACATCCTGCCGCAGCGACTTGTTAGGCCGAATGATGAGCTGCTGGTCAGTCTGCAGCCCGGATTGCAGATCGCGCACCACCTGGTCTGGGTCACTGCCGGGTGGTAATCGCAGCCCAATTGAAGTTACAGCCGTGTCGCCCCAGATCTGGCGGTACTGTTCCATCCAGATGAGGAGACTGCCTTGGCTGGAGGCATAATCATAGAAAATCGCGGCCACCGGAAAATTTCTTTCCCCTTCCGGCGTGTAAAGTGAGATGGAATCCCCAACTGAAAGGTTCAACCGGTTTGCCAGCGGTTCGGAAAGCAACACAGAGCCTTCCCTCAATGCCTGCATGATCTCATCCGGGGCTCTGCTGCCGGCCTTGAACAGCCGCTCTTTGCCAACATCCGGGTTGGTCGTGGCTGACAGGTTCACCGGTCCGTCCGGTGACTCGATCGCTGTCGAGCGCAGCCGGTCAGCGCGAGCCAACCCCGGCCAGGCTGCAACTTGATCCACCACCCGCGGATCGATGGAGATCGTGGAGGTGTTGGCGGTAAAACTGGGGGCGGAAATATAAACATCGCTCTGCAGCGTCTGTTCCAGCCACACATTAACTGTAAAACGAAAGCTGTCGATCATTAACGTCACCCCAATGGTTACAGCCACCGCGACCATCAATGCGGCCACTGCCACGGCGGTGCGGCTGAGCGTGTTGACCAGGTTGCGCGGCGCCATGCGTCCCAGGCTGCCAAACAGCCGACCAGTCAGTGGCGTGACTGCCGTCAGCAATCCGCGCATGGCTACTGCCGACAGCATGGCAAAACCGATTACCACCATAACTGTCCCGGCGAGACCTGGAATATTGTTTTTCGCAGGAATTTGAAACAGAAGGACGCCTGAGCCAGCCAATATCAGACCCGCCAGTCCCATCAACCCGGTGATGAGTCGGGTCTTTTTCTCCAACCCAGAACGCAGCTGCGCAGCGCGCGGTTCCACCAGCGCAGCCTCGACTGCGGGCGGCACAGCGGTTGCCAGGGTGGCTAAAACGCCAATCACCCCGCCTTTGACCAGGCTGCTGAACGGCAACCCTACTGCACGCACGGTGGTGGTGAAATACAGGTCATTGATGGTCTGGCTGACCATGTTGACGGTATTGCGTCCAAGTAAAATTCCAAGACCTACTCCCAACAGTGAGCCGACAACACCCACCAGCAATGCTTCACTGATGACCAGAGTAAATACCTCGCTGCGGGTGACGCCCAGGCTGCGCAGCGTGCCAAACAGCCCCCTTCGGCGCACGACCGAGAAGGTCATGGTGTTGTAAATCAGAAACAACCCGACCACCAGCGCCAGCATGGATAGCGCTGTCAGGTTTAGCTGAAAGGCAGCTGTCATTTGCTCGATCGAGCCTTGCCGCGCTTCCACCGCTTCCAGCCTTACCCCGGCCGGCAGGTCTGCTTGCAGCGCTGTGGCCGCACCTGGGTCGTCCTCCGGCAGGATCAAGTCGATCCGGTCCAACTGCCCTGTTTTTTCGGTCAAATCCTGCGCGGTGGCGATATCCGCGAGCACCAAGCCATTCAGGCTGCGCCGGGTCAGGGCATCTGCTGCGGAGAGCGTCCCCGCCAGAAAAACTTCGCGCGTCCGCCCTTCGAAATCTAATGTGAAGCTGTTTCCGGGTACCAGACCACTGCGGGCTGCCAGTTCAGCCGAGAGCAGCACCGCACCTGTCCGCGTCAGGAATGGCGTCAATGATTCAGTATCCAGTTCATTCCCGCTGCCCAGATAGCCGCGGAAGGGACTGTCGGCAAATGGGTCGATGCCGAGCAGTTGCAAAGGAGCGCCGCCAAGCACCTCAGAACTGACCAGTGCCGTGACGACCGGCGCGGCAAGTTCCACCTTTCCACTCAAACGCAGGTTTGTGTAAACGGTTTCATCCATCTTGCCGGAAACGGAAACAATCTGGTGAGTTGCCTTACCGGTTACAGCTTCGGCGCTGAGCGAGAAAGCCCGGCTGGCGCTGGCATTCGCCAGGTCGATGGATACCATCACCGCCACGCCCAGCGCAATTCCCAGCACCATCAGGAAGCTCTGCCAGGCATGGCTGACGACATAGCGCCATCCCAGCCGGACGAGGCTGCGCGGAAACACGGTTTTAATCACCCTGCCAGGGGGCGTGCTGTTCATCGAATTTTCCATCGCGCAGAGTCACCACCCGGTCGGCATATCCGGCCGCTTCCGCGCTGTGGGTCACCAGGATCAAATTTTTGCCTGCGCCGCGGGTCAGCCTATCGACCAAAGCAAGTATGCTTTTTCCGGTCTCTTCATCCAGATTACCGGTCGGCTCATCCGCGAGAACGACCAGCGGGTCATGTACCAGCGCCCGGGCAATCGCTACCCGCTGCTGCTCGCCGCCTGAAAGCCGGTCCGGAAAAGCGCCGCGCCGGTTGAGCAGCCCAACGGCCTGCAACATCTCCGCCGCGCGTTCATTGCCATGTCCATTCAGCTTGCCGGTCAGGTCCAGTGGCAGCACCACGTTCTCCCAGACCGTCAAAGTGGGGATCAGGTTGAAAAACTGAAAGATAAACCCGATCCGCTCGCGCCGGAACAGCGTCCGGGCAGGTTCCTTGAGTCCGGTCAACCTCTCTCCATTCACATAGATTTCGCCGGCGTCTGCCCGGTCGATCCCGCTGATCAGGTTGAGCAGCGTGGTCTTGCCGGAACCGCTTTTTCCCAGTATCGCCAAAAATTGACCACGCGGGATGGCCAAATCGGCATCCTGCAGGATCATGCGCTCTTGACCGCCCTCACGATAATGTTTGGTCAGCTTCTCCAGGCGGATAAAATCCTTCAGGCGCTCACCCGCTGCTTGATCTGTTGTTTCCATGCCTCGAATTGTAACCGCACGCCTGTAGGATGTAAAACTGCCAACCGGTTTGTCCCGGCAGACTTAGAACCAGCGTCGACGGATAAACAGCCAGATCGTCACGCCTATCACCAGCATAGAAATCCCGAGAATCAACTGCCAGGAATACGGTTGACCGGCAAATGGCAGATCGACGTTCATGCCAAAGAAACTGGTGATGATGGTCGGCAGGCTCAACAGGATGGTGACGGAGGCCAAAAATTTCATCACCACGTTGAGGTTATTGGAAATGATCGATGCGAAGGCGTCCATCATGCTGCTCAAAATGTTGTTCGAAATATTGACCATTTCGATGGCCTGCTGGTTCTCGGTGATGACATCTTCCAGCAAATCCTCATCATCGGCATACTGGCGGAACAACTGAGTCCGCTGCAGCCGTTCCAGCAGCAATTCATTAGCTTTCAAAGCAGTGGTGAAGTACACCAGGCTCTTTTGATATTTGAGTAATTCCAACACTTCCTTGTTTTGCATGGAGAGCTGCAGCCGGTCTTCCAAATCCTCCGTCATTTTGTTGATTTGGCGCAGATGGTTGAGGAATTTGTTGGCATTGAGCAGCATCAGGCGCAGCACAAAACGGATACGCTTGCCTGTAGAAAGATTTTTGACTTTCCCTGACGAAAATTCCATGGTCAGGTCGTTCTGCCGGCGACACACGGTAATAATCATCTGGTCGGTCAGGATCATGCCAAGCGGCAGGGTGCTATATGGCACATCCACGGTCAACCCTTGGAAAAAGGGGATGCGGATCAGGATGAGCATTTTTCCGTCGTCTTCGCGCTCCGAGCGGGCGCGTTCGTCCATATCCAACGGGTATGTAATAAAATCTGGCGGGATGCCCTGGCTCGTCAGACGTTCGATTTCGTCGCTGGTCGGGTCGATCATATTCACCCAGCAGCCGCTGGCAAAATCAGGTATCTGCTCCAACCCGGTCGATGATGACTTGTAAATGTTAATCATTGGAGCACCTCCAGGATGGCCTCGGGCGGACCCGGCGCAATGGATTGATTCTACACCTGTTAATCTTTTATATGAAGCATGAAATCCTTCGGTTTGTAGACTGCGAAACAGGTATAATAGAAGCACCGGGGATGACAGGCTTCGACGGGAGAGGCTGGTCCCGGACTGCGAGCCGAGAGGTACCGACCTCGTAAAATCAGTACAAAAAATCAAGTGCCAATCGCACTCAGTATGCTGCTCTCCCCCTCGCTGCATAAGCGAAGGTGATCAGCTAATGACCTCCGCGTGAGGTCACGTCCGCCTGCTCCGCTGTCTGACCGGTAGTAGATGCGGGCGCCACAAGGTCAGACTGCCGCCTCCCACGCCGCGGGGGTTGCGAAAGAGGGCTTTCGGGCCTGAGCGGATAGCAGCTTTCCTGTTCTGCAGGTAATCGGGCCAGTTGCGAGATCAAAGACTTGCTACGCTCGTAGATGTTCGCGGGTCTATTCTTTCGGACGCGGGTTCGATTCCCGCCATCTCCACCTGACACCCGCCCCAAAAAATGGGGCGGGTTTTTGGTTTTCTCCTTCTCTATTTTTCGAAGAAAATGGGGGCGCGAAGCGATCCTGTGGATCGCGCAGCACCCTGTGGGGTGGCTGGGAGGGGGTCGATTTCCTTCGCGTTCTTCTTTTCCTTCGCGTCCTCGCCGTCAGGCGCACGGTGTGTTGTGTTTAAATCTTGTGTCACCACCCACCCTGGTGCTACACCTGCACGATCAATCCTTTCAAATACGCCCCCTCCGGGAACGCTAACGCGACCGGGTGATCCGGTCCCTGCGTAAGCGCTTGCACGATGCGCGCATCCACGCCTGCATCCAGCGCAGCGCCCGCCACGATTTTCTGGAACAATTCGGCCGAAATCCCGCCCGAACACGAAAAAGTAGCCAGAATCCCGCCCGGGCGCAGCAATTTGAGCCCCAGCAAGTTGATATCCTTGTAGCCCCGTGCGGCGCGTTCAGCCTGGGCAGCCGTGGGCGCAAACTTGGGCGGATCCAAAATCACCATGTCGAAGGAGCGTCCCTCGTCGCGCATGGTGCGCAGCACTTTGAAGACATCGCCCTCGATCCATTCTGCTGAGTCGGCAGGCAAGTTGTTCAGCGTAAGGTGCATTTGTCCCATTTCCAGCGCTTCAGCGGATGAATCCACCGAGGCGACCCGCTTTGCTCCATGCGCCAGCGCATAAATGCTGAAGCCGCCGGTGTAACAGAAGCAGTTGAGCACCTCGCGCCCGGCTGCCAGCTCACTCACCCGCTGCCGGTTGCGGCGTTGATCCAGGTAAAAGCCGGTTTTTTGCCCATTGAGCACATCTACCATAAAGCGCAGTCCGTTTTCACGAATTTCGATGCTACCGGGTGCTTGACCACGCAGCAGGCCGGTGCGCGGCTCCAGCCCTTCCAATTGGCGCACGTCCACATCCGACCTTTCGACCACCGTCTGCACCCCGGTCAGCTTCACCAATGCATCGGCGATGCCTTCCCGCCAGAACTCCGCACCGGCAGTCAGAATCTGAACCACCAGCACTTCTGCATAGCGGTCGACCACCAGACCGGGCAGCCCGTCGGACTCAGCGTGCACCAGCCGCAGCGCGTCGGTTTCACCCGGCGCGATCACTGCCTGCCGCCGCTCGATTGCCAGCCTGATGCGGCCTTCAAAATAGTCCCTATCCACCGTTTCATCGGGATTTAGGTTCCACATCCGCGCCCGGATCGACGATACCGGGCTGAAAGCCGCCCAACCCAGCGCCAGCCCGGAGGCATCGCGCACCATCACCGACTCGCCGCTCTCCGGGTGTCCCTCTACCCGGTCAACTGCCCCGGAAAAGATCCACGGATGGCGTGCCAACACCGATCGGTCGCGCCCCGGCTTGAGAATTAATGTTTTCTTAGTATTTTTCATAGTCCAATAATTGGCTATACGCAGTTTAGTCGGTTGCCAGGTTGCGCAGACCGGCTTCGTCGATTATCTTTACGCCCAGACTGCGCGCCTTTTCCAGCTTCGACCCCGCCGACTCGCCTGCTACCAGGTAGTCGGTCTTCTTGGTAACGCTGTCCGTCACTTTGCCGCCGTACTGCTGGATAAATTCCTTGACCGTCTCCCGTGAAAAGCCCTGCAGCGTGCCAGTGACCACAAAAGTCAACCCGGCCAGCGGTTGTGGGCCTGCCGGGGCGGATTGCTGCGCCGCCCTCGGCCAGACGCTGGCATCCCGCAATTTGTCCAGCACTTCCCGGTTGGCCGGGCGGGCAAACCAATCAACAATCGCCTGAGCAATATTCGGGCCGACCCCTTCGATGCGCTGCAGCTCCTCAAAAGTCGTGCGGCTGAGCGCTTCCAGATCCGGGTAAACCCGGGTCAGGTCGGCAGCCATCACCTCGCCCACCCCGCGGATGCCCAGGGCGTTGATCAGGCGCGCCAGCGGCTGTTGCTGGGAGGTATCGATGGATGTCAGCAGGTTATCGGCCTTCTTCTCGGCAAAACCTTCCAGGCCAAGCAGATCGGCTTTGGTCAAGGTGTACAGATCAGCCACATCACGCACCAATCCAGCATCCACCAACTGTGCGACAATTTTCGTTCCCAGCCCGACGATATCCATCGAGCCGCGCCCGACAAAATGCTCGACATTGCGCATCAACTGCGCCGGGCAGGCCGCATTGACGCAGTACCAGGCCACTTCGCCAGCCAAATGCTCCACGGGCTGACCGCATGCCGGGCAAACGGCGGGCGGCGTAAATACAGTTTCGGTCCCGTCGCGCTGCTCGACTACCGGGCCAATCACGTACGGGATGACATCCCCGGCACGTTTGAGCAGCACCCGGTCGCCAATCCGGATGTCTTTCTCCAAAATAAAATCAAAATTGTGCAGCGTCGCCTGCCTGACTACCACCCCGCCCACTTCGACCGGTTCGAGGTTGGCCACTGGCGTCAGCACACCCGTGCGTCCAACGTTGATGCCAATCCCCTGCAGGCGGGTGGTCACCTCGCGCGCCGGGAACTTGAATGCCAGCGCCCCGCGTGGATCCTTGCCAACCACCCCCAGGTCGGCTGCCAGCCGCAGATCATTCAACTTGATCACCGCGCCGTCTGCCTCATAGGCCAGCGTGTCTCTTCGGGTAATCCAGCTCTGGCTGGCTTCGATCGCTTCTTCTATATTCTTTACCAATACCGCTTGGTCGGTAACCGGCAGTCCAAGCCCATGCAACAGTTTCAGCGTCCCCCATTGGGTGTCCGGGACTGGCCCATCCGCGCTGAGAATCTGGTACGTCAGCAGCCGCAGCGAGCGTGAAGCAGTCAGCGCCGGATCCAACTGGCGCAGCGACCCGGCAGCCGTATTGCGCGGGTTGAGATAAGTTTTTTCGCCCGCTTCGAGCAGCCGTTGGTTGAGCGCGTCAAAATCTCGCAGATACATAAAGGCCTCGCCACGTACCACCAGGCGCGCCGGCGGCTTGGGCCCGCCGGCCTGCACCGGGACGGTCAACGGTACCCCGCGCAGGGTGCGTAAATTGACAGTGATGTCCTCGCCAACAATGCCGTCGCCGCGGGTGGCGCCCAACACAAAACGTCCGTCCTGATAGTGCAGCACCACCGTCAGCCCGTCGATTTTCGGCTCGACCACGAAGCCGCTTTGGCTCACCCGCTCATCCAACCTCACAATGCGTTCGTACCAGGCGCGCACATCCTGCGCGCTAAAACCGTTCGCCAGGCTCAATACCGCCCCTGGATGGCGCACTTTGACAAATTTATCCAACGCCCCGCTGCCCGCCCGTTGACTGGGCGAATCCGGTGAAATCCAATCCGGGTGTGCTGCCTCCAGCTCGAGCAGGCGTTTGAGCATTTTGTCATACTCATAATCGCTAATCAGCGGCGTATCCAGCACATGATAGCGGTAGGAATGATAATTCAAGGTACGGATGAGTTCTTCCAGCTCCTGGCGTTCAGTTTCGCTGCTCATAAGAAGGTCCTCCACGAGAAATTATAGCAGGTCGCGCCTGAAGTCCGTGAAATGCAACTCTCGCCGATATGCTCCGTATATCATTTTATGTAGGGTGTGTTCGGCCGGTGAAAATGATTCGCCTATTGGACAAAAATAATGCCGTGATGGATAAGCGTCGGTCGAACGCACCGGCATTTGTCGCCTTGCCCTTTTAACAAACCTATCCCTCGTTGGTAGGGGCACGGGAAGTTTCAAATTGTGGTGATTCGTTACCATAACCCCGCGCCAATGCAGAAGGTCTTCGCACAATGCTCTCCGTATATCTGTATACGAGAAAGAACTTGGTTCGGGTGGAACGCAAGGAGCAAGTCGTAAACCTATCCCCCGTCGGTAGGGGCACGGGGATTTTCACATTAGGCGAATCGATACCGTAACCCCGTGCCAATGCAGAAGATTTTCGTCCAATGCGTTCCATACATCTGAATACCTGGCAAATGGGCTGGAATCAACTCCCCTGCGATAAAATGACCTTTGTCAATAGTTTTGCCGGATAATAAATGTTACACTACTGAATATTGGAGGGTACCTATGCGCGCTGGAAAAATTATCGCCTACATCGTTGGGTCAATTCTGGTCTTATTCGGAGTTCTTCTCGTCTGGGGCGCCACCGGTGATCAGGGATCCGTTGGCTGGATTGTGTTTGGCATTATT
>MGMG01000098.1 GCA_001796355.1 Chloroflexi bacterium GWB2_54_36
TGTTGATTAGAACGCGCAGTAACTCTGGAACTGCTTCCAATCCTTTTTCCGCCAGATCACTTGCAAAGGTATAATCATTTTGGTGAGTCATTTGCTTCTCCTTATTCGATTTCGTCACCTTAAGGATACTTCTGACTCACCCCTTTTGTTAAGGTTCAGCAATTTACAGAAAGAATGTTACACCAACAAAGACGCGCGCTAACAATTTTATCTTGATGTATACAAACGATGATTATAATAAACTAGATTTGCATCCTGGGGTTGTGAGTCCATCAACCGATTTACTAAATTAAATCACTTGAACAGCCTTCACTCTCTACCCGGGCTGTTACAGCATAAAATCGAACTCCAGCGGGTGAAGTAGCGTTATTTTCCAAATCTTATAGCAACTACCTGATCCGATTGCAGAATCGCTCTAAATTCAAATAAGCCCGGTCGCCTACCAGATACTGGTAGAATAATTAAATACATGCTCTTATGTTGGAGGTGAGACAGTGACTCTTCCCAACGATCCCCTTAAAGAACCGGTCTGGAAGTTCCGCGGCTACGAGCTGCGTCCCTCTGAATTCACCACCGCCATGGTGCACTACTACCGCGCCGAGATCCAGCGCAGCAACGTCTGGCGCAACCGCCTGGACGCCACCACCAATTGGGCGGTCATCTCCACCGGCGCCGCGCTCTCGTTTGCGCTGGCCAGCCCGGACAATCATTACGGCGTCATTATCCTGACCTCCCTGCTGGTAACGCTTTTCTTATGGATCGAGGCGCGCCGTTACCGCTACTACGAGCTGTGGAGTTTCCGCGCCCGGCTGGTGGAAACCGACTTCTTTGCCGCCATGCTGGTGCCTCCCTTCTCGCCGCACGCGGAGTGGGCAGAAAGCCTGGCGGATTCGCTGCTTAACCCGGAATTTCCCATTTCCATGCTCGAAGCCATCGGCCGCCGCCTGCGGCGCAACTATATCTTTATTTACTTCATCCTGGGACTGGCCTGGGTGATGAAGATTTATTTGCACCCAACCCCGGCGCTCTCCTGGGATGATTTCATTCAACGCGCAGCCCTGGGGTCGATCAGCGGTCAAACCGTCTTTCTGGCAGGCATCATTTTTACCGGGTTCATGCTGCTATTAGCGCTGTTCACCATCCGGCTGAGTCAAACCAGCGGCGAAGTACTGCCTAAGTTTGATTTTATGGATGTCGAAGGCGACACCACGCCGCTCAAAAGACGCTCTCCATTGCAGCGCAAACGCCGCCAGTTATTGGTATGGATCATCACCGATAAACCGGACGAGATTGGCAAGACGATCATGAGCAAAATGGCGCGTGGGGTTACCTCGCTGCCCGGCACCGGGCTGTACACTCATCAGCCGCATACCATCCTGATGGTGGCAGTCACGGTCACCGAAGTAGCGGAGTTGCGGACCATTGTTCAAGACAGCGATCCAAACGCCTTCGTGGTCGTCAACCCTGCCCGCGATATTTTTGGCAAAGGATTCCAGGACCTGAAGGGCGAGAAACACGTGTAAGGCCGGGTTTGCCTCGAACTAAATAGCGGTTACCGGTGCTCCCCTGCAAAACAAATTTCACACGGGGGTTCTATTCAGTATTTAAATCCTTGCTTCTTGTCTGCACCCCGAGCGGGTCCAGGTCGGATTCCGCTGATTCCATATCCACCACGCCGGCAAACGGCCAGCGCTGGCGGGCGGCTGCCAACAATTCCGGTCGAATGGTGACCAGCGCTACCTGGTAGGCGCGCGAGTCGAGCGCTTTCAGTCCGGCATTCCACCCCTGGCCTGCCTCGAATTCGAGCGGTCCCAATTCATCCACGACCAGCATGTCGCAGGGGATTGCGCTGCTCAGTATCTGGTTACCCCACGCCAGAGCGATCGGGTCATAAACCCAGCCATGCCGGTGTGATGGCGCGCCAGGCCGGCGGGCAAATTGACGCCTTTCCCTGCTGCGCAGGTCGAGCGCCTCGATGCCGGTTTTATCTCCAACTTCGAAAACTGCCGGTGAAACTACGCCGGCAACATCCCAACCCAGCGATTGGGCTTCAGCAGCCAGCCGGCGGCACAGGGTAGTTTTGCCGGAGCCGCGTGGTCCCGTCAGGATCCACAAATGACCATTTACAGGTGATTCGATCTTTGCACTCATTGTTAATTATTTTGCCACAAAATCTGCTGGAAATATTAAAAATCCCGCAATATTTTCCGAGCCGGCTGCTCAACACGCCCATTAGTCGGCAACTTCGACAAGAATGGTAACTTTACCCGTCTGGCTGCGACTTTAAGATTGACTGTTAATCGTACGCATATCGACATTGGAGGTACAAATGAAGGTTGCACACAAATTCTTAATCGTTACCGTGGCTTTCCTGGCAATTGTGGGTGTTTTTGCTCTACTGGGCAACGCCAATCAATCAGCCAGGGCCGCATTTTCAATTCCATTTGGTTCCAGCCAGCAAGTCAACTCTGCGGATGCGCCTAAATTAGGTGTAGTCGAGTTGAAGGGAACGGTAGATTCCATCCAGGCTGACAGCTACACCGTCAGTGGCTTGACCTTCCGCTTTGATACGCTAACCATTATCAGCGGCGCTCCGGTTGTGGGTGACAGCGTTGAGGTAAAGGCGCTGCTGCTCCCCGACCTGACCCGTTATGCCTTGAAGATCGAACTGCAGGATGAGGTGGTAACCACTCCCAGCTTCGAGTTCCACGGCTTGGTTGAGGCGATGGCAGCCGACATGTGGACGGTTTCCGGTGAGCAGGTACAGGTCACGGTAGATACAGTGATCGATGCCGATATCGCCGCTGGCGCGCTGGTTGAGGTCAAAGGCGAAGTTGTCGGTGGGTTGATGGTTGCTGACTCCATTGAACTCAAGGAAAACATGCCTGGTGCAGTGGGTGTTGAAGTTGAAATCTTTGGAACCATTGAATCCATTACGGGCACGGTGTATGTGGTTGGCGGCAAGACGGTGAATACCGACGCAGCGACCGAAATCACCGGTGTGTTGGCGGTTGGCAGCTTTGTCAAAGTCCATGCCAGCTTGAACGCCGATGGAACTTTCCAGGCTCGCGAGATCGAGCTAATGACTGAACCCGCAGCGGAACCTGGCGACGATGATGACCAGGGCGAAGATCAAGACGACCAGGATGACCAGGACGAAGATATGGATGAAGATGAAGTCAAGCTCACTGGCGTACTGGAATCCATGACGGCTGGTATCTGGGTGGTTGACGGCGTCAGCTTTGTGGTCGATTTGTCCACCAAGATTGAGGGCGATATCCAGGTTGGCGACATCGTAAAAATTAAAGGACATGTCCAGAGCGACGGCACCACGGTCCTGGCGCACAAAATTGAACTGGAAGATGACGCATCAACCGGTTCCGACGATGACTCTGAGGACTCGGATGACAATTCAGGTTCTTCAGGATCGGACGATGACGACCAGGGTGATGACGATGAAGACGGCGATAGCGGCGACGACGATGAGGAAGATGAGGACGACGACGCAGTTTTAGAGCTGTCCGTTTCTGTCGGCGTACAACCCTGAAAGATGTTTCCTGTACATTAATAATCGACTGTATGGTTGAGTTCAAACCCTGTGGGGTGGATTCCTTTCGCCCCACAGGTACGTCGATGTTCATTTACCGAAGCAATCTTGACTACGGCATTTGGTCAAATTCATCGGTTATACTTCAAATCGATGGCTTATTCTCTCACTCCGGATATGGATGTCGACGGTCTTCTGGCACGCGCTCACCAATTTGACCCGCAGGCGTTGTCCCAGCTTCACGATCAACTGTACCCGCAGGTTTACCGGTATGTTTCGTATCGGCTGGATGACCCCCAGGCCTGCGAGGATATTTCTTCAGAAGTGTTCCTGCGTCTGCTGGATGTACTGAAGAAAAAAGTACAGACAGTTCAATCAGCACGCGCCTGGGTGCTGGGAACCGCCAATCACCTGGTGATGGACTATTACCGCAACAAGTACCGCCGCAAGGTGGACAAACTGGAAAATCACGACAACTTGCCGGATTACCATTCACCCGAAGGTGAAACGGAATCCAAGCTAATTCACCAGGAAGTACACGATGCCATGCTCAACCTGACCGACGACCAACAACACGTGATTGCTTTGCGTTTTTCACAGGAGCTTTCGCTAGAAGAAACTGCCCAGATGATGGGTAAAACGGTGAATGCCGTAAAAGTTTTACAATACCGCGCTCTGGCTGCCTTACGACGGCAACTAGACAGGAGATACATGTAAGTGGCGCAACATTTGGAAACCTATTCGCTTCTTGAAAATTGTCTGGCCCGCCTGAATGCCGGCGAGGATCTGGAATCAATCCTTGCGCAATACCCGCAGCAGGCCGCTCAATTGCGTCCATTGCTGACGGCGGCATTGAAAGCCCGCCAGAGCGGGCGCCCGCTGCGCATCCCTGCTTCAGCGCAAATTGACAGCCGAACACGCTTTTTAGCGGAGGCCCAACGCCGCCAGAGACAGCCGAAGTCTTTCTTCCCACGGCTAAATTTTGTCGGAGCGCTGGTGACTGCGCTCATTCTGCTCTTTGCTGGAGTTTTTGGTACTGGCTTCGCGTCCGCTGATACTGTCCCTGGCGAAACACTCTATCCGGTCAAACGGGTGGTGGAGCAGGCGCAGTTGGCGTTGACCACCGATCAAAGTACCCGCCTGGACCTCGAAGAGGAATTTGACCGCCGTCGGGTGGCTGAGGCGGAAGAACTGGAACAAAAAGGGCTCACCGAGTCCGTGAGAGTTGCCGGCCCCCTGGAAGAATCAGACGATGAGACCTGGTCGGTTGGCGGGGTAAAACTTAAGCTGACGTCAGAGCAGGCCGTTTTAGCTCGCACTTTGACTGGCTCGTATATCGAGGTGAACGGCCAAATTCGGGGCGAGGAGGGTATCGAGGTGGAAAGCCTTGAACTGCGGTTATTCACCTTCTCTGGCACGCTGGAAGCCATCCAGGACACCGAGTGGACCGTCAGTGGGGTCAAAGTGCTGGTGATGGAATCCACCCAGATCACCGGCAAGCCCAAGGTTGGCAAACGGGTGGATTTAACTACCCTGCGTTATGACGAAGACTATTTCCTGGCACTGACGATACGAGTTACCGGCGGCTCGAATGGCGGCAAACCTGAAGAAACCGATAAGGGCGGCAAGAACACCGATGACCCGGTTATCACCGATATCATTGATGACGTGCCTGTTCCCACAATCGAGCTGACTAGGACGCCGGAACCCGAAAAATCCGAACCAACGCATGTGTCTGAAGAAACGAAGGAATCTGATTCGGGTAGTGATGACAAGGGGACAGAATTGCCCGAGTTAATCGAAACGCTTCTGCCAACCAAGACGCCCGATTAACCTCTGGCTTAGACTGCTTCCCATGCCTCGCGCAGGCGGCGGTAGGTGTCTTCCAACGCTTCAGGCAGCACTCTTGCGCCTGCCAGCGTGGACATGAAATTGGTATCCCCGGCCCAGCGCGGGACCACATGGATATGCACATGATCGGTAACGCCAGCGCCGGCGGCTGCCCCTATATTAACGCCTACATTGAATCCTTCCGGTGTATAAACCGCCCGCATCACCTGCAGGCTGTGGGAAACCAACTCCATCATTTCACCCCGGGTTTCCGCATCCAGCAGTTCGAGGCTGGGCTGGTGAGCATTGGGTACCACCATGATATGGCCACTGGTGTACGGGTAACGGTTTAAAATTACAAAGGCAGTCTTGCCCCGGGTAACAATTAAATTTGCCGAGTTGTCTTCCTGCTGCAGCGCCCGGCAAAATATGCAGCCGGGGTCGGGTTCATTGCGCATAATGTACTCCATTCGCCAGGGCGACCACAGATGTTCCATATTCCTCCTGGATTAGAGGGTTTCCCCCCGATTTATGGAGGCAACCTCGTGAGGTGCGTATGCGTCCATTGTAACAAAATCAGGCCGGGTTGCGCCCGGCGATTTTTGGAATCTGTTTTCCCTATAGTTGACACCACTCGCCTTGCAGGGTATCCTATCTTTGCTTATGGAACAACCGCAAATCTTTGGCCCGCGCTTGTTGACCGTCACTGAACTCTCACAGTACCTGCGTGCCCTGATGGAGAGCGATGAAATCCTGCGCGACGTGTGGGTGAGCGGGGAAATCTCGAACCTGTCGCAACCGGCATCCGGGCACATCTACTTTACCCTCAAGGACCCTTCCGCAGCGCTGCGCTGCGTCATCTGGCGCACAACTGCTGCGCGTTTGCTGGTCCATTTACGCAATGGGCAGGCCATCGAAGCTCACGGCGCAATCAGCCTGTACGAACGGGATGGGCAGTACCAACTCTACATCGATTCGCTGCGCATGGCAGGCGAAGGTTGGCTCTATCAGGAATTTTTACGGCTTAAAGCGCGCCTGGAATCAGAGGGGCTTTTTGACGTGGCGCGCAAACGCCCGGTTCCTGCCTTTCCGCAGCGCATCGGCATCGTGACTTCAGCCACCGGTGCGGCTTTGCAGGATATCCTCAACACCCTCAATCACCGCTTTCCGCTGGCAGAGGTGCTGCTTTCGCCCGCGCCGGTGCAGGGCGATGACGCCCCGCCTAAATTGGTGCGCGCGCTGCAGCGGCTGGAAGCTGCCGGCCCGGATGTGATTTTGATGGCGCGCGGCGGCGGTTCGCTGGAAGATCTGTGGGCCTTTAATGATGAACGCGTGGTGCGTGCCATTGTGGCCTGCAGCATCCCTGTCATCACCGGGATTGGTCACGAGACCGATTTCACCCTGGCCGATTTTGCGGCCGACTTGCGCGCACCGACTCCCACTGGGGCAGCGGTGCTGGCTACGCCCGATGGCGCTGACCTGCGCGCCGCTCTGGGCTCGGATTTGTTGCACCTTGACAGTGCCATGTCTGCCCTGTTGACCTCCAGCCGGCGCGATCGTGCTGACCTGGAAATGCGACTAGCACGCCTTTCGCCGCAGCGCAAAGTGCAGGAAGACCGGCAACGCCTGGATGAATTACTGGAACGCGCCGCCCGTGGGCTGACTGCCGGTCACCGGCTGCGCCGCGTGCGTGTGGAGGGTTTGGCGTCGCGATTGCAAGCCCTCAGCCCGTTGGCGGTGCTGCAGCGCGGTTACGCCGTGGTACGCGGCCCGGATGGACGCATCCTGCAGAGCGTGCAGCAGGTCAAGCCCGGTGACGCGATCACAGCGCGTCTTAAAGACGGCGACCTCACCGCCCAGATACAGCAAGTCAACCCATCTCCCTGAGAAAGAGAAATCCTATGGCAAAACCCCAACCGCCCGTTGAATCGCTCAGTTACGAGCAAGCCTTTCAGGAACTGGAAGACGTGGTTTCTGCGTTGGAAGCCGGGCAGTCCAACCTGGAGGATGCACTGGCGTTATTCGAGCGCGGACAGACGCTGGCCAAGCGTTGTGCCAGCCTGCTCGACCAGGCTGAGGTACGCGTCCGCCGGCTGGCTGAAAATGAGCCTGACCTGCCAGTGGAGCCGGACGAAGAGGCATAACCCGCTATGGGTGAAATCTTCTCGAACCAGGTGTTGATTTGCGCCTTGCTGGGCTGGTTTTTAGGCCAGTTCCTCAAGGTGCCGATTGAATACTTGACCAGACGGCGCTGGAACTGGGCGCTGTGGTTCAGCAGCGGGGGCATGCCAAGCTCGCATTCGTCGCTGATGGTCTCGACCACCCTGGCAATCGGGTTATACCACGGCTTTGGCACGCCGCTTTTCGCGCTGGCTTTTGCCATGTCGATGATTGTCATCTATGACGCAGCCGGGGTGCGCCGCCAGGCAGGATTCCATGCCCAGAAAATCAACATCGTTTTCGAGGAGTTGTTTCATGGGCGGCCAATCCCGCAGGAACGTCTGATCGAGGTGCTGGGTCATACACCGCGCCAGGTACTGGGGGGCATTCTTTTGGGATTAGTGATTACGCTGGTTGTATACGCAGTCTGGCCGCCGCTGCCCTGATGGGTAGCTTGCTAACCGTACAGATCGCGCGTCAATTCATCGATGGTGGGTGACGGTTTTTCCTTGCCGATCAATTCTTCCCAGAAGCGCTGGTCGTAGCGCCGCGAGCGCACCGGCAGCGGCATTTTGACTCCCCAACCGAGCAGCAACACCTCTTCCTTGGGCTGCAGGCGCGCCAGCATGCCGCGCAGCGAGTCGCGCCCGGCCAGGCCGGAGAGTACCGCCGCGATGTCTGCCTCGTCACCCAGCCAGCCGGAAATGCGCGTGCCAAGCTGCGACATGACCTCGTCGTAAATCTGCGACGGGCGCTGGTCGATGATCAGCAGGGTAACGTAATATTTGCGCATTTCCCGCGCGATGGTGCTGAAGGCGGTCTGGGAGGCCATTTCACGGTTGAGCAGCTTGTGGGCTTCCTCGACCACCACCACCAGCGGGCGCGGTTCTTTGGCTTTTCCTGTGCGGAACGCGTTGGTGTGCTTCTCCCAGGTCTCGCGGATGCGCCGGGTAAGCAGGTTGGTGACCAGCAGATAATCCAGATCGGACTCGAATTCACCGAATGAAAGCACCACGTGCTTGCCTTCATCCAGCAACTGGATGATGTCGTCCAGAATGTTTTTGGGCGGATCCGGCCTGATGTAAGGCCGGTTGAAGACACGACCCAGCTTGCTGTGCAGCCCTTCGGCGGCGGCTACATTCACGCCGGTTTGATTAGCCCAGAAGGCCACGCTGTCGGATGCCGGGACGGTTTTGCCTTCTTCGGTTCGCTCCACCGCGCCGTTGCGCATGGCCTTAAAGGCGCTGTACCAGTTGGCCTCGCCGAAGGAGTGGCGCAGCGCGTCCAGCGTGGTGGGGGTCGTCTCTTTAAGGTTCAGCTCGCGGGTGAGCATTTCGATATCTTCCGGGCGCAAGTCTTTTTCCCCCAGAACCAGGTTGAAGTTGGGGGTATTGCCGCGGATGCTGGCGCCCGCTCCCAGCCCGACCACCTGCACCTTGCTGCCAAACTTGGTACGCAGCCCGGTTACCTTGTCGCCGGTTTCGGAGGTGTCATCGAAGGCGTACTCGTTATGCATGTCGAAGACCAGCAGCGAGGTCTTGTCGTAATGGATCAAGCCAGCCAGCAGAATACGCGTCAGGAAGGATTTGCCGGTGCCGGTGGCCCCGAAAATGCCGGATGAGCGCTGAACGAAGCGCTCCAGGTCGATGCACACCGGGTGACCCTGTTCGCGGGTATAGCCAACAATGTAGTTTTTGCCGCCGGGCTCGCCAAAGATTTCTGCCACGTCGCCGGCATGCGCCACGCGCACCGGCGCATGGTGCTGCGGCACGGTCTTGACCGGCAGCGGCTGCGGATCTTGCGGGTGCGTCTCGCGCCAGGCCGGATAGTCCGGCGAGTCGATCTCCGGGCCGCGCTCCAGCATCAAGGCCGGCAGCACTTCCAGGTTGGTAAACAGCGTCTGGCCGTGCAGCAGTTTGGCCAGCCCGGCTGGCAGGCGTTTCTCGGATTGCTCGTCGGCGAAACGTGGGTCGGTGGCGCCCAACTGCAGGTCGGTCACCAGCCCGTAAAATTGCCAGGGATCGCTTTCGATCACCACAAAAGAGCCTTCCTGCACTTGTTGCGGCGGCACCGTCAGACGCACTGCCAAGCTGTCTTTCAGCGTCCCGCCGACGACATAACCGACCGGCGAATCATTGGGCAGGGGTTCATCTGGCATGGCGGCAGCTCCTTGAAGGGGATAGAACGGTTGATCTAGCTTTATTGTACCAGAAATCGAGCTATAGCCTCCCCTGAAATCGAAGTTTTTGGGGGAGGCGGTGCCCTGAGCTTGCCGAAGGGTTGGAGGGGGTCGGGGCACGTGACACGTGGCACACCCCGCTACGTCCCCCAATCCCTCAAATACAAAAAGTCATACCCAACGGTCCTGTTGCTGAGCTTGGCGATCGGCGGCATGACCCGTTTGAAATGGTTGCGGCGGATGCGGTCGACCACTTTACGCACAAAACCTTCGTCATAGCCGGCCTGGACGCATTCTTCTGGCGTGGCGCGCTCGTCCACCAACATATAGAGTAACTGATCGACCTCGGCGTAGGTGAATCCCAGCTCGCCTTCATCCGTTTGGCCAGCCCACAGGTCAGCGGTCGGGGGTTTGACCCGCACCGACTCGGGCACGCCCATGGCAGCCGCCAGTTGGCGCACCTGGGCCTTGTACAGGTCACCGAGTGGGTTGAGCCCGCAGGCCGAATCGCCGTAGAGCGTGGTGTAACCCAGCAGAATCTCGGTCTTGTTGCCCGTACCGACCACCAGTCCCCCAAATGCCGCTGACTGGTCGTATAACACGATCATGCGCATGCGCGCCATGATGTTGCCGCGCCGTAAGCTGGTCATATCGGGGAATCGTTCCAGCAGCGGCTCGGCCATTGGGGTGATCTCGATGGTCGCTGATTGCACCCCGGTTGCATCGATTACCCGCTGCGCGTCATCCAGCGAGTCCTGTGAGGAGGTGCGGTACGGCATGCGCACGGCCAGAACATTCTGCGGTCCGAGCGCCTCGGCAGCCAGGAAGCATGACATGGCTGAATCGAGCCCGCCGGACAGCCCAACCACGGCGCGCTGCATACCGGCGCGGTTGATTTCGGCGCGAATCCAGCCGGTCAAGATTTTGCGAGCCACAGCGGGGTTGATCGTCAGGTCGGTCATCGGTTTCTCCATTCGTCTATCGTCCCGGATTGGGATTTGGGGAGTGTAAAATGCGCTCGAGTTCGCGTGCCACCAACCCCGGACGCTCGTCGCGCAGCAGCGGCAGGCGGGCGCGGGTGTGGTGCAACTGGGTCAGGTCAATTTCACCCAGGGTCAAGGCTTCCTCGTGCATGGGGCCTTCCACCAGCAGGCTGCCGTTGGGCCCGTAGAGCGCCGAACCGCCCCAAAAGTTAAGCCCGTCCTCGTAGCCGACGCGGTTGGCATGCGCCACAAAGGCGGTAAACAGGCTGGCATAGGCCGCATTGATGTGATCGACCCAGGCTGCCGATTCCAACCGATCGCTGCCGTTCAGGCCGCGCCCCGGTGAGGCTGACATGTGCAGGAAGATATCAGCGCCATCCAGCCACAGCAAGTAGGGCGGCGATGCATGCCAGAAATCTTCGCAAATCAGCATACCGACGCGCCCAAAACGGGTATCGAAGGCGCGCACCGAGTCGCCCCAGGCGAAGAAGCGCCCCTCGTCGAACATGGAGTAGGTGGGCAGATACACCTTGCGGTGCACGTGCAGCACCTGACCGCCGGACAGGTAGGCGGCGGCGATGTAGAAGCGACGGCGTTCATCCACCTCGACAAAGCCCACCTGCATGTCTATCTTTTGGCTGGCAGCCAAAAGTGGGCGAAATACCGGGTCGTCTGCGTTGGGACGGTGCGCCAGGGTCGGTACCAGGTCCTGCAACACGTAGCCGGTCAATGAAAGTTCAGGGAAGACCAGCAAGTCGGCGCCCTGACTGCGCGCCTGTTTGGCAATCTCCAGGTGTTTTTCCAGGTTTGCCTGGACGTCGCCAAGCACCGTATTGATTTGAGAGAGTCCGATGGTCAATTTCATCGCAATGGGTTACCTGTAGAGGTGAAATGGGAGTGAAATTACTCGCGCGGGGAGAACCAGGTTTCGCGGTTGGCGCCAGGGGCTTCATCGGAGAAGGAGGCGCGCATGCGCAGCAACCCAAGCGCGATCAGCCCCAGCAGGCACAACCCGGCCAATAGCGCGGCAGCAGCGTAGTCAAGGCGCAGTCCGTTGAACGCCAGCCCGCCGTCCGCACGCCAGTACGAAAAGAGCGCTGTGTGCCCGGCCAGCAGCAGCCCGGCAACGCCGGCGCGCATTTCAGGCAGCCGCCAACCAACGCTGCGCCGTTCGAACGACCAGGCGAACAGGAAGAGCGTCAGCGCGGCGATCAACTGCAAGGGCCAGCGGTAGGTGAGCACGCCCTCGGGCTCGGTGGAGGGGATTGCCCAGGGCAGCGCCGGGTGAACCTCGGCGCCGTAAGCTGTGCCGCTGAATCCAGCTCCCAGCCAGGCGGTGACTGCTACCGTCATGAACATGGGCGCAAAGATGTCCGCGGCAACCCCCAGCGGCGCGCGCAGGAACAGCGCCGCCAGGAAAAAAGCGCCCAGCGCGCCTGCCAGCGCACCCGGCCAGGCCAGGCCCCCTTCAGTCAACTGCCAGGCCGTCCCGGGATGAGCTGCGTAATAAGCCGGGTTCAACCAAACGTATGCCGCCCGCGCCCCTGCCAGCCCTGCTGCCAGCAGTCCCAGCCCGGCAGCGGTCCAGTGCAGCGACTGTTTGTCGGGCACGCGCCGGATGATTTGCAGCAGCCCGAGCGCTGCGCCGATCCCGATGAGCAGCGAGAAACCGTTCACAGTCAAGATTATAACGTGTCACGTGTCGCGTGTCAGGTGGCAAAGGCCGTGTCACGTGCCACGTAACAAGGACAATCTGTAGGGGCACGGGGATCTTTATAGAACCCTAAACGTAATTTGCCCCCCGTACCCTGGCATGGCATAAAACATGTCAACCCATTCACGATGTAAGATCCAAAAACCGGGCACTGGGTTAATAGGGCAACCAGAACCTATTGGCAATCCCCGTGTCCCTACCCTACACTGATTCGCGTCCACGGTCACTTGACACATGGCACTTGACACATGGCGCACCGCACCTTGCCCGGATTCGCATCCCCAGTTCCCCAACGGTGTATTAATACTCAGGGATTGCACGGGTGGGGTCATGTGACCTGTTCGAAAAGATATGTCTTGCTGCATCTGGCGCTATGCCCGGCATCGGATGTAAAATCCACCCGCGTCCGCTAGAGTTGTATCATCTTTATCATCGCACACTGCTCTCCTGCCAACTGCATTTATGAGGAAGCTTAATGTTCCAGAAATTGTTGTATTGGATTTCTAAACCGCTGGTCCTATCCTATACCGGCACTGCCCTGAAAATGGACGTGCACAAACAGGAACAATTGCCTGCCGGCGCCAAAATCATTGCTGCCAACCATCCCAGCACTACAGATCCATTCTTTGTGGCTTCCATGCTGCGTACGCAATCATTCATTTTGATTAATAATTTGCTGTTTCAAGTTCCAGTGCTGGGTGAATACCTGCGGCGCTCAGGGCACATCCCGGTGATCGCTGGCAATGGCCAGGCTGCTCTGGATGTGGCACTCGAGCACCTTGCCCAAGGTCACACGGTGATGATTTTTCCCGAGGGCGATTTGAGCCCCGAAAATGGCGGCTTTCAGGATCCGCGTACCGGTGTGGCGCGCCTGGCGCTGTTGAGCGGCGCTCCGGTAATCCCGGTGGGCATTTACCTGCAGCGCGAGCGTTGCCGTACCATTCGTTCGAAGGTCAAGGGGAACGACGAGTACGGACGTTGGTATCTGCACGGGCCGTACACCGTCACGGTCGGGCGGCCGCTGCATTTCCGCGGCGACGTGGAAAACCGGCCGTACGTCCGCACCGTGGCTGAGACAGTCATGCACCACATCATCGAGATGGCGCGCCTGAGCGAGCAGCGTATGACCCAGACTCCCACCCCGCTGGCCAGCTTGCCTGAGTCCTTGTAGGGCGCAACCCCTCGTCCGAACACGGTCACTCCATCACACCGTCCCGGTGTCCTTGCGGGAGGGCACTTTGTGAGTGAGCTTGTTGAAGTGCCCGTCATAACCAGGATCAGGTGCTATGCAACGCACCTGCCAGGTTCATCGCACGCTATTCATTCAGGCAACCTGCCACCTTACGGCGGGCAAATTTCAGCAGTGGGAGTGTTGGTAGGTTGCGGCGCCAGGGTGGGGATGATTTCGTCCGGGCTGGAGACGAAGGCGCGTCCAGCCACGTCAAAATAGAAGATAGTTCCCGCTTCATCCCGCAGCGTCAGGCGTGCCTGGTCGGCGGAAACGATTTGCAGCATTCCGGCGGCCTGCGGGGCTGGCATTACACCGCCGTCAGCCGTGTTTTCGACAACCACCCACAACGCTGCTTGCGGCGGGTCGGTATATAATGTCCCGGCCAGTACGGTCACCCACTGCCCGTTAACCTCAGCCTGCCAGCGGCTGTTCAATTTACCCTGCAAATCCTCATACAGCTCAGGCGTGAATTGTTCGACCCCGGGCGTGCGCTGCGGTGTGGGCAGTGCGGTGGGGCGGAAAGCACAGACGTCGGCGGGTTTTTCAGGTACATTTTGCAAAGCCCCGGCGCTGGTGGCCTGGATGCGTTTAAGTAGATCCAGCTTGCTCTGGATGAAGGCTTCCTCGGTCGGATTGGTCGAGATGGCGAGGGTTGCCTGCAACGCCTGCACGTTGTTCTCGACCCAGGCCGGGCCGGCAGCCGGAGAGGGCTGCGGCGCTGACAGGATTTTGACCATCACCGCCAGCAAAATCAACGCCGCGGCAGCGATCAGCACACTCGGAATTTTTTTGGACCAGTTCTTCATGAGAACTCCATGCTTTATTTAAACTGCCATTTTATATCAGTAGAATATTGGAGGAAAGGTTGAGCGGTGAAAGTCTCCGCATTGATGGCATCGACCAGTTGACCCCAGCCTTCGGCGGGCGTGTTGTCCAGTGTATTGCATTCTGTTCCGCCGCGCTGCTGGCAGGCTTGCATCTGCGTCATTGCCCCGGTGAAAACAATGCGGCTGCCCAGGTATAACGACCCGTATTTGCTGACTGCAGCCCACTGGCGAGCCAGATAACTGTCGTTGCGGTAAATCTCAGGCACAGCAAATGCTGGCTGAGCGCCCCAGGATACTTTCCAGATACCATACTGCGACCATGGCAGGTCATTATGATATTGCCAGTCTAAATCCGGGACAACCGGACAACCGACACAGGCGCCATAATTGAAATAAATGGCGCCCCCGTTGTCGTCATTCCCGTCAAAAGCCTCGACCCAGCCGTCTACGACGTAGGGACTTTGCCAATAATACAGACCATCATCTGGATCTTTCCCAGCCCATTCAATGTCAATCGCCCCGGTAAATAGGATTTGGCTGGCATACCCGTATTGCAATCCCCATTGATTCAGATTTTTAACCATTCCAGCCCAATTCCGTCCAAAATCCATGGCAATACTGCGTAAATGGATCTGGGAATCTTTCGGTTGGTTAAAGAAATCAAAAGAATTGGTGCCGATTCCCACGGTTACCCGAGATGACTTGTCGTTCGCGCTGCAATTCCAATACCCTTTGGCAAACCATTGGGCGCGATCCATCAGGTCGGCGAAACTCAGAAATTGACGGGCATACCCATTATTGGGATCGCTGAAAGTCCTAATACCGTACTGATTTCCATTGAGGACCCACATTTTACCAAAATCCAGGATGATCAAGCTATCCTGCGTGCCAGGTGTGGCTGCATCCCGCGTGCCAAGCTCGCAACCCAGGACGTACATGCGATCCGGGTTTCCATTTTGAATATAGTAACTAGTCGAATATAACGGCACCGGCCTGTTTTTAAAAATCATTGGAAAATAATATGTCTGGCCTTGCAGCAGCAGTGCTGCAATCACTACCAGAACGAGCGGCGCAGTTCTGACGAGGGGTTTAAGTTTCTTCATGGTAAAAAATACCTGTAGGGTAGGTCATCAAGGACGGAGGGAGTAATATCCTGGAGATACCGGTGGAATTCTGGTTAGTATACCCTGTTAAAATCAGTCTGACCACCAGCCCTGATCCAGGGCTGAAACCTTTAGTGAATAGAATACCCGTTGCACTGAGGTACTTTGAATTTCCAATTGGTCGTTTACCGATTACAAGACGCTGAAACCGGATATAAGGTTCTATGGTTGCAATTTTTCGGCCGTTATCATGTAAAATCATACCATGGAGCCGAAACCCTTCCCCACCCTTGAAACCGAACGATTAACCCTGCACCAGATGACCCAGACCGATGCTGAAGGGTTGTTCGACCTATATGCTAAACCCGAGGTAGTCCGGTTCATCGACCAGGAACCCATGCTGCGCCTGGATCAGGCGAAAATGCTGATCACCATGTTCGAGAACCTGTTCAAGAGCGGGCGCGGGTTGCGCTGGGGGGTGTTTACCCTGGAGGATGATCAATTAATCGGAACCTGCGGCTATAAAGAGTGGGATACGCGCCGCTTCCGAGCTGAAATCAGTTATGACCTGGCCCCAGATAGTTGGGGCAGCGGCTATATGCGCGAAGCGCTGGTGGCGATCCTGGATTACGGTTTCCATCAAATGAAACTACGCCGTGTGGAAGGTTTGGTCGATCCGGAAGACACTCGGTCGCATAATTTGCTCTCCGGGCTGGGCTTTCGCATGGAAGGCGTTTTACGCGAGCATGATTTTGTCAAAGGTAAATTCCAGGACGATATGGTCTTCTCGCTGCTACACCAGGATTGGGAAGAAGACGATAAGAAGCTCAAAGACTGAGCGCTTGCCGGTTACGGTTGAACGCCCCATTCGCTAAACAGCTCGTTCAGGTCGCACGTGCAGGCAAACTCAAAGCTTTCCAGCAGGTCAGCCGGTGACGCGATCTGGTAGCTGTTTTCGCGATAGTAGGCTTGCAACGCAGCATTGAATTCCGTTGCTCCGATTTCTTCCCGTAGCGCTTCAAAGAATAGGTTGCCTTTCAGGTAAGCTACTATTGCATAGGCACGCTCCAGGTTGGAAAGGTCAGCAACCGATTGGTCGAGCGGCTGAACACCAATCTCAGCTTCCAGGTCGGTCACCTGCTTGCGAAACTCCCTCAGTGCTCCCCGGTAAAAAACTGGATCGTGGTTCAATAGGTACAACTGAGCTGAATAGGTCGCCAAGGATTCATCCAGCCAGGGATGCTGCAGCACGTCATTCCCCACGACAGCGTACCACCATTGGTGCGCAATTTCATGGGCGGTCACCATAGGCAGTATGTGCGGCAGGGACCGGCTGTTATAAAGCGATTCTCCCACCAGAATCAGGCCTGGGTATTCCACGCCGCTGGCGTTATTCAATGGGGCGGCGATGATATCCAGTTCATTGTATGGCAGCGGGCCAAAGGTCTGGCTGAACAAGCTGAGCGCTTCCACCGCTGCCTGCATGACCTCTGCACGGGATGATTCTGACTCCGGTTGCCCCCAGTGATTAATGGTGATGTCCTCCCACAGGGTACGCTCCAGTTCAAAGGCTGGGCTGGCAGCCAGCATGAATTCGCGCAGTGGGCCGCCGGCAATCTGGATCACAGCTCTATCGCCGCTGCCTGTCCGGCTCACTTCACGCCCGGAACTCACGACCTGCCACGCCGCCGGCACGCGCACCTCGACCCGGTATAGCGCAATCCGGCTGAAGACGGCGTCACCCTCGGGTAGCACCGGGTCGGCGCCCCATTCGCCATCCTCGAGCAGTGCCAGCAGCGGATAAGCATTTGCCATCAGCATCACCGGTCCATTGCCGGCAAAATTAAAGGTTCCGTAAACCTGGTCTGAACCAAAATCGATGGGCAGTTTCCCGCTGAATTTCAGGTCCAACGCGAGCGTTTCACCGGGCTCCAGCGGCTGATCGAGCGGCAACCGGACTGCGGTTCGATCTGCGAGAAAAACATTGACGGGCAGGTCGATACCGTTCACCTGCGCCGTAGTGACATCCAACTGGCCGCCGTACAATAAGGGCGCGTTTGGGTAGGTTCGCAGTACCAGATCATCCAAAGCTGTGCTGCCCGGATTAGTGAAGCTGATCCGGGCGCTGCCGCTGTAATCCGGCCCGCCAGAGGTCAGGTCGAACGTCAGGGTGTAGCACGTATCGATGCCCAGCGTGCTCCAGTCCGGCACAGTGCTGGAACGCAGTGCACTAGCCTGCAGCGACAGGTCGCAAGCTTTCAAAGCATCCGGGCTGGAACCGGCAGGTTGGCTGGTCGGAGTGGGCTGTAAAGGCGGGATGGACGTCTGGATCACCGTGGGTGTTGCAGTGAGCGCAACCGGAGGTGGAACCGGCTGGCAGGCGGCCGACAGCAGCAATAAAACCAGTGCAATCTCAACCATCCAAACGCGCATCGTTAATCTCCGTTGTCTCTTAGGAGGATTATAACGCTCTGGTTTTGCTGCCAACATGGCATGCTTGCTATGACTGAATGTCGGGCAGGATGTATATAAAATCCAGGCGGTTTCTTAATCAAATCTAAATAAAATTGTGTTAATCTTGTGCTGAGTAAATATATAGAAACGGGCGTGTCCGAAAGGGCAAAAATTTATGGCCGAAACCATCATGGTCGTAGACGACCAGTCCAGCGTAAGGCAATTGTTGCAGGAATATCTCACCGAACAGGGTTACCGGGTGGTGACCGCCCCGGACGGGCAAACTGCGGTATACCTGGCGCGGCATGAGCAGCCTGACTTGATTCTGCTGGACATTATGATGCCCAAAATGGACGGCTATCAGTTTTTACGCCAGTTTCGCCTGGAACGCCAGACGCCGATTATCATCATCACCGCCCGGGAGGAGGAGACGGATGCCGTCCTGGGGCTGGACCTGGGCGCAGACGATTATGTGACCAAGCCGTTTCGGATGCGCGAACTGCTTGCGCGCATTCGGGCAGTACTACGCCGGGCCGATGGCAGCTCAGAACGCTTTGAACTGTTGCGGTTGGGTGATGTGATCCTGGATGAACGCACCCACTCGGTGGCAGTGCGCGGCACGCCGGTGTCACTGACGCCCTTGGAATTTGACCTGTTAGCTTTATTGATGCGCTCGCCGGGTCGGGTTTTCAAGCGCGATGAACTGGTTGACCTGCTATCAGGCAGCGGTTTCGCCGGGGTGGATACCACCCTCAATGTGCATATTCGCAATCTGCGCTTGAAGATCGAAGCTGACCCAAGCAACCCGAAGTACGTGGAAACCATCTTTGGGGTTGGTTACCGTTTTCAGAAAACAACTTAATCATGCTCAACAAATCACTCTACTGGAAAATCGCACTGGCCTTCGTTTTGGTTGCTTTTTTTACCGCTGCCCTGGTCGCAGTCTTTATTCGCGCCACCAGCGCTGACCGCCTTACCCAATTGGTGCTGGATCAGCAGCGGGAGAACTTGCAGACTATTCTGGCAAATTATTACCAGGCAAATGGTTCGTGGGAGGGGTTGTTAAAAAACTGGCAGGAAATTGCCCCTGAAAGCCTGCAAGGCGGAATGGGAATGGGCACTGGCGAGATGGGTCAGGGCAATGGGCTGCATATGGGTATGGAACGGCGCAGTCTATATGGGCTGGCGGATGCGGAAGGCCACGTTATTGTGCCGGTCGGGGAGTATGACGCCATCGGGCATGTACTGACCAGGCGGGAAGTGAGCGCCGGGACCGCCATCATGGTGGACGGTGAACGGGTGGGGGTGCTGCTTACCACGCGCAGCCTGCCGGTCTATAACGCGGCGGAAACCCTGTTTTTGCAGCGCACCAACCGTGCTTTGATCCTCGCCATGTTTGGCGCATTGCTGGTTGCGCTGCTGATTGGGCTGGTCCTGGCGCGCAATCTGACCCGTCCTTTGCAGGCGTTAACCGTGGCAGCCCGGAAAATTGCTGGAGGGCAATTGGATCAGCAGGTCGAAGTAACGTCTGACGATGAAATAGGCGAACTGAGTACCGCTTTCAACCAGATGAGCCGCGAGGTGGCGCGGGTGAACCAGCAAAGGCGTCAAATGACGGCTGACATAGCCCATGATCTGCGCACACCATTAACAGTCATCTCCGGCTACGTAGAGTCGATGCGCGACGGAGTACTCCAGCCCACGACCCAGCGCCTGGACCTGATCTACACCGAAATTGGCCGGCTGCAGCACCTGGTAACCGACCTGCGCATGCTCTCGCAGGCAGATGCCGGCGAACTGGCTCTCGCGCCGGTTGCAATTGACCCGGCGGCTGCCCTGGATCATACTGCGGAGGTATTTCAGCATCATGTTGGCCAAAAAGGTGTGGCTTTGCGGGTGGAGGTGGAAAGCGGGCTGCCGACTGTGCGGGTCGATGAAGCGCGCTTCATGCAAGTGATGGACAACCTGATCAGCAATGCCCTGCGTTATACCCCGGAAGGCGGCGTAATAACCTTGGGCGCTCGCCAGCAAAAGAACGGGATCGAATTCAGCGTAAGCGATACCGGCAGCGGCATCGAGCCCGCTGCACTGCCCTTGATCTTTGACCGGTTCCAGCGGGGGGATCAATCTCGGCACGCCGACGGCAATGAAAGCGGGCTTGGACTGGCGATCGTCAAGGCGCTGGTCGAGGCGCACGACGGAAAGGTAACCGCCGAGTCCGTTGTTGGGCGCGGCGCCACCATTCGCCTGTGGTTTCCCAATCAGATTTAACCCTGGCAAGGTCTTATATAGCTGGGACCAGTGGGATAGAAGGAGAGGATCGGAATATCCCATGTTTCCGCAGTCCTACTGGGTGCTGCGCCTATCCATACCCAGAGCCTGTCGAAGGGCCGCCCTTGTCGAGGTATTGGATAAGGATTGTTTGGCAGGCTTTGATAAACTCAGCCACCGGGCTTTGACAAGCTTGCTCACCAAGTGCCCTGCGGGCAGGGCACCCCGTGGGTGCGGGGGGCAGCCAACGGATTATCCAGCCGGCGTCAGGCGTCCCGTGCAGTTTGTGCGCCCAATAGCTGCCCTGCGACAAGCTCAGGGAACAGCCAAAGCCCCCTTTTCCGCATTCCTGCTATACTAAATCTGCACGCTCCAATGGGCGAGAGCGCGGCAGGTAAGGAGTGCAGCCATGAGCCTGACTAGCGCACGGAACCGGTGGACAGCCATCGACACGGTTGCTTACCTGATGATCGGTTCGGTTGCCGGCCGGATGCTGCCATATTACCTGGACACCGCACACCGCTGGATTGTCATAGGGGGATTGGCACTGTTCCTGGCGCTCTTCACCGTGGCGCGGCAAATTTCCTATCGCCGGCCAGTGGTCCTGTACCCCTATTTCATCCTTCAATTGATCATCATCCTCTTGCTCGGCCTGGTCATTCCCAGTTACGAAGGCCCGCAGGATTACTTTGCCATGCTGGTACTGCCGCTGTGCGTCCAGGCCATGTGGCGTCTGCCGCAGAAAACCGCCACGGGCTGGGTGACCGTTTTCGCTTTCTGCGTGCTAGCCGGCATGATCATTTATTACCAGAAGTATGAAGACAGTTGGGAAGGAATTGGGTACGGGATGTCTTATGTGGCAGCCTGCGTGCTCATCTCCGTGTTCAGCACGGTCACGCGCCGCGCCCAGGAAGCACGCGAGGAAAGCCAGGCGCTGAATGCTGAGTTGCAAGCTGCTAACCGGAAATTGCAGGAATACGCTCTGCAGGTGGAGCAGTTGGCAGCGGCTGAGGAGCGCAGCCGGCTGGCGCGCGACCTGCACGATTCGGTTTCGCAAACCATTTTCAGCCTGACGCTGACGGCGCAGGCTGCACGAATTTTGCTCGACCGCGACCCGGGACGGGTTGCCGGGCAGCTCGATCACCTGCAGTCCCTGGCAAAAAGCGCTCTCGGAGAAATGCGATCCCTCATCCAACAATTGCGGCCTGACCCGCTGACGCTAGACGGGTTGGCTGCCTGTTTACGCCAGCACGTGCGGGAGCGCAAGGAGCAGGACGGTCTGGAAGTCGATCTGACGATCCAGGGCGAGCGGCGGCTACCCGCGGCGGTCGAAGAGGGATTGTTCCGGGTGGTGCAGGAAGCACTCAATAACGTGGTCAAGCATGCCGGGGTGAATGCGGCCAGCGTGACGCTGCGATTAGATCAGAATCCCATCGAATTATGCATCGAGGACCGCGGCAAAGGTTTTAACCCCCAGGGGAAGTCGCCAGACACCGGTCACCTGGGGTTAGCCGGCATGGCGGAGCGCGTCCGACCGCTGGGCGCCCGGCTGGAAATCGATTCGGCGCCGGGCAGCGGCACGCGCGTGTGGGTGAGAGACCTGATGGTGGAGGAGATCGAACATGCCTGACGAACCCGATCAAAAAATATCCGTGCTAATCGTTGATGATCACGCCATCGTGCGCCACGGGCTGCGCACCCTCCTCGAGCTGATGGATGATATCTGCATCATCGGAGAAGCCGCAACCGGGAAGACGGCGGTTGAGCTGGCGATGCAACTTCATCCGGACGTGGTGTTGATGGACCTGATGATGCCGGAGATGAACGGCATCCAGGCCACCCAGCAAATCAGCGCGCTCGGGCTGGGCGCCAAAGTGATCGCACTGACCAGCTTTCAGGAAGATGAGCAAGTTATCCCGGCCATCCAGGCAGGCGCGACCAGCTTCTTGCTGAAGGATGTCTCGCCGGTGGATCTGGTGGAAGCCATCCGGGCAGCCTACCGCGGCGAAGCGCGGTTGCACCCATCGGTGGCGCGCAAGTTGATGGATCAGGTGTCGGCCAAACCGGCTGCCCGCCCGCTTGGGGATGATTTGACCGGGCGCGAGTTGGATGTGTTGCAGCAGGTGGCGCAAGGATTGAGCAACCGTGAGATCGCCGAGAAATTGGTGATCAGCGAGAAAACGGTAAAAACGCACATCAGCAGCCTGTTGAGTAAGTTGAACCTGGATGACCGCACCCAGTTGGCGATCTACGCTCTGAAAAAGGGGCTGGGCTGAGCCCACCCAAAGCCTAAAATAGCTGTTTGGCCAACGGTCTTAAGACCTGCGACTGATGGCGTACTGTGCAAGGCCGGTTAAAAGACCGGCCTTTTAGCATGCCTGAGTTTCATTCGTTGGCCCGATGCAGCGCTGTGTCTGCGGCGCTATGCTATGTGCAAATTGAAACAGGTTATTAAGAAAGGCAAGGGAAACATGTCACCAGGTAATTATCAAAAAGTCTATTCAGCTTGCGGCACGCTGTTAGCTGCCACGGTTCAATCGGCGCTGGAACGCGCAGGCATCCCGGCAGTGGTTAAGTATGCAAAGAACGGCGCGTTTTTGGATGTGCTGGTCCCGCAAGCCCAAGCGGAGGAGGCGCGCCGCCTGCTGTATCCGGAGCGCCGGAGCGGCGAGATCTATTTCGTGCCGGCATGTGAAATGAAGTAAGCACCTTTAGGGCAAAAAAAATGGCGGCAGCGGGCAAAACCAGGGTTTTGGTCATCAGTGATTACCCGACCGTTCGGGCGGATTTGCGAACGATACTGGAACTGGTGGAGGGCGTCGAAGTGGTAGGCGAAGCTGCTGTAACGAATACCATCCACCTGCCTGCCACTGCGCAGTCCGATATTATCTTGATCGACCTGGATATGGTCCGGCGGAAAACCCGGCAGCCCGACAGAAGGGAAGTGGTTCGCAAGTTTAGCATAGAGGCGCCCGAGGCGACCATCTACATTTTGACCACCGCCAGTTTAACGGCGGAAGCAGGGTCAGCGCTGCCGGATCGTGTCGCTGATGCGTTTGTCAAAGGAATCGATACAGAGCGGTTACTGGACTGCATCCGGAATTTTAGATCAGAAAATGAAAGGAAAGTTGAAATGCAAGCAACAAGGGAACGGTCAATGAAAGTAGTGGAGCAGGCCAAGGCTGTCGCGCTCCCCCAGGTGAAATTTGGCTCGCGCCTGGCATATATCGACACTCTGCGCATGGTCTTGATCGTGTTGGTGATCATGGTGCATGCTGCGGTGACCTATGGCTCGCTTGGCGAATGGACTTACGAAGACCCGGCGCAGGACGAACTCAGCGCGATCATCCTGTCCTTCTTCGTCATCGACTGCCAGGCCTTTTTCATGGGGCTGTACTTCTTCTTCGCCGGCTACTTCACCCCGGGCGCCTACGACCGAAAAGGGATCGGCAAATTCTGGAAAGACCGCCTGTTGCGGCTCGGTCTGCCGATGCTGGCTTACACCTATATCTTGTCAAGAATACCAAACTATATCGACGCCGTAGCTAATGAAGGGATGCAATCATCCTTTGGCCAGTTTTTCATCAGCACCTTTTGGACAGACGCCGACGAAGGCCCCACCTGGTTCCTGTTCGCATTGCTTGCCTTCAGCCTGGGCTACACCCTGTGGCGCCTGGTCACCCGTAAGGCCAGGCTGGCGAATTGGTTGAGCAAGCTGCCCGTTCCGAAGACGGGTACGCTATTGGCGGTTGCACTGGTGTTCGGCGCCTTCACCTTTGCCATCCTCCAGTGGCTGCCTCTGGGCGAAATGTTCGATGTATTCGGGGTTTTCTCGCTGCAACTGCAGTTCTTCCCAACCTACATCATCCTGTTTATCGCCGGCATGCTGGCTTACCGCAGCGACTGGCTGACGAAACTGCCGGGTAAGCCCTTGCGTTTCTGGGGTTGGCTTTCAGCCGGTCTGGTGGTCAGTTTGCCACTGTTCTTCTATGTAGGCGGCGCGGTGGACGGCAAGTTGGACTATTTCATGAGCGGAATGCATTGGCAGTCGGTAGCTACCGGTCTGTGGCTTGGTTTGGCGGCGGTAGCCTTCAGCATGACCTTGACCCTGTGGCTGCGTGGACGGGTGAGCGCCAACAATAAGCTGGCAGCCTTTGTTGGTCCGAACAACTACGCTGTCTATTTGATCCACCCACTGGTGTTGGTACCGGTGACCCTGGGGTTAAGTTACTTTGCCCTCGCAGGTCTGGTCAAGTTTGGGATAGCCTCGATCATCACTGTCATTGTGTGCTACGGGTTGGCGACGGGTATTCGCCGAATTCCCGGGTTGAAATCTATCTTGTGAGAAATAGCTGACAGAAGTTGACGGTTCAGGGTGGGGGCGACTTGCGAGTCGCCCCTTGTACATCCCCGCACGGTTCATGGCCAGATTTAGCTGCCCTGCCCCAATCTCAGAGCCTGACCGAGCATGGCGCTGCCATTCTGGCAGGCGGATGCCCTTCGACAGGCTCACTCGCAGAGTGTCCCACCCGCAGGGTGCTCTGTGAGTGCGGAAAGGGCACAAAGAAAGAACCGGGTTATTTTATGCCAGCCCGCCAAACCGGGAATTTTGCCAATCAAACACATCGCCCATACAAAAAAAGCACCTTAAGGCAAGTCCTCAAGGTGCTTTTGTGTGTGGAAACAGAAAGTCGGCGCGGGTTTACTGGTGAGGTTCGTGGCAGGACAGGCACTCGCCTTTGCCCTGAATAAAGTTGCCTGCTGCGAAATTATCGCCGAGAGTGTGGCAGCTCATGCAGCCTTGAGCTTCCTGCGAAAACTGAAATGCAGGGACGAAGGCAGTCGCCAGGTTGGCGTTGAGTAATTCAGCAGCCATCGCTGCCACATCGCCAGCCAGCCGCCCGCAGCGTTCCGCCCGTTCCGGAGTTTTGGAGGCAATTCCGGCAGCCTTGCACCATTCCGTGACAGAAACATGGCACAACGGAGAATTGGAGACGCTTTGGGGCAGTACTTTGTCCGACTTGTATTCGGTGACCAGGAATTCATGATTGGCAGCGTAGTTGTTGCTGGTCTCGCTGGGGAAGGGGGTTACCGAATACAGTCCCATCAGTTCGCTGACAATTTTCCGGGCCAGATCTTTTTCCGTCACCAGGTTGATGGCAGCAGCAGCGCCAATAAGCGCCCCGCAAGTAGTCCCCCATCCGGACACGCCGCCCGCTCCAAATCCCATCATCTCAGCCGGAATTTGGGTAAAGGGGAATCCGACCTTATCTCTTAACGCTTCAAGGATCCCGACGAAAGCGCCAAAGCAGCAGTCACCGCGATAGTAGCCTTCATGCCCACGTTTGCGAACTTCTTCCACGTCCAATTCCACGTATTGCCAGGGGGAGGCTGGGATTTCCTGCGGCACTTCCACCTCGACCTGGCGTGTTGCCTCCACTTCCACCTGTCTTGTCACTTCCACTTCCTTGATGACCTGTTCCGGAGTGGGGGTTGTGGGGGCGCACCCAACCAGCACGGCAGCGCCAGCCGCCACAGCCAGGCCGGTTTCCTTCAAGAATTTTCTTCTGGAGCGCAGCGAGCTCTTCGGTAAATCTGGGGCTGCATCGGTCATTTTCATTTCTTTCCTCCAAGGGCGAAAAGTAGTGAGAGTCTGGACCCTAAAAACGAACAAGCTGAATACGATGCAGACGTGTCACCAGCCACACCTTTTTAAAAATAATTTCAGCTTAGTCGAGGGAACTAGTAAAAGTATAGACAATGCATCGAATGTTATAAGTGCCACTTATCTATTCTTTTCTCGATTAATGTAATATTAATAATGTTATATATTGTAAATAGTAATTTTTATATTATAAATTCACAACAGTGGCAGGAGGACAGGTGCTCCACGAGTGCGGGCAGCCAGCAGGTAGCGGGCGCGCATTCCCTCTCGCTTCGCTCGGGGATGCACAAACCGCGATGCGCGCCTCTACACGAGGATCACCGATAAATAACAAAGAAGACCCGCTTAAACGGATCTTCTTAATGATGGCGGGGGGAGTCGCGCAGCACACCTGCGCTTCGACAGGCTCAGCGACCGGTAAAGAGCTTCTCTTTAATGGCGGGAGGGCAAGCATTCGAATATCATCCCCTCAATGGGGACCCCGGTCGAGCGGTTCTTTCAGCGGGGAGGGCGGGATTCGAACCCGCGGTCGAGATTTATGGTCCCGACAACCGCTTAGCAGGCGGCCCCATTCGACCACTCTGGCACCTCCCCAGTATTCTCTTGTCAAGCCAGCGGAAGGAGAGGGATTCGAACCCACGGTGAGTTGCCCCACACCTGTTTTCAAGACAGGCGCCTTAAACCACTCGGCCATCCTTCCAGGTACCGCCGGGGTTGCGGCGCGTACATTCTACCATACCTGACACCCCCGGACAAGGAATCGAGCGCAGCGCCCGTAAATGTTTGCCTTTTCTAAAATCCGGTTTTTGGATTTTGGGGGAGGTAGGAGAGGGCATTTCATTAGGCATATTCGAACGATGACCCGAAATACCAAGGCAGACACTTCTAGGGTTAGGTATTAATGGAAGCTATGGGACCCTGCGTTATTTTCATCACTTTACACCTCTCACAATGCCGATTATACTCATTCATTGAGTATGTTTCTTCGGTTAAAATTAGCATCCACCACACCATGAGTAAATTATCCAGGTTCCTCCTCACCGTACTGGCTGTTGTACTCGCCTTCAATGCCGGTTGTACTCTCCGGGCCACCCCCACCCTCCAATCGATGACCATCACAATCTCCGCCGCAGCCTCGCTGACGGAATCGTTCACCGAAATTGGCCAATTGTTCCGTGCTGTCACCCCAAACGTTGAGGTGGTATTTAATTTTGCCGGGTCGCAGGAACTGGCGCAGCAAATCATCCAGGGCGCCGTCGTGGACGTGTTTGCCAGCGCTAATAACAAGCAGATGGATCTGGTTCTTGCCGAGAAAAACCTGCCCGTCGAAACAAAAACAGTGTTTGCCACCAATCAGTTGGTTGTCATTTACCCGCGGGACAACCCGGCAAATTTGACCGGACTGGCCGATCTGGCTCGTTCGGGGCTGAAGCTGGTTTTTGCCGGGCCGGAAGTACCCGTGGGTCAGTACAGCCTTGACTTTTTAAGCCGTGCTGAACAGAGCGGTATATTTGGACCAGGCTATCAGCAAGCCGTGATGAATAACATCGTGTCCTATGAAAACAATGTGCGAGCCGTGCTCACCAAGGTTGGACTGGGGGAGGCTGACGCTGGCATTGTTTACACCACTGATGGCAACAGCGCCAAAGGTCAAGTTAGCCTGATTGAGATCCCCGCAACGTTGAATATTGCTGCCGAGTATCCCATACTGGTGCTGCCAGACAGCTCGCAGGCTGAAATGGCACAGGCTTTTGTCGATTTTGTGCTCTCGCCAACCGGGCAAGCCGTGTTAAAAAGTTATGGATTTACACCAGCCAGGTAACAGGGTTAATGCACCGGTATAATATCCTCTGCTGGCCGCGACGCGCGCATCAGGCCTAGGCGAATGCAGGAGGACAACATGGCGACCGAAAAAGAAAAAATGCTGGCTGGCGAGTTATATGATTCAACCGATCCGCAACTCGTTGCCGAACGCCGCCACGCTCGCGATTTAACCCGGGCTTTCAACAACACGGCCGCTGGTGAAGGCCCGCAGCGCAAACAGATTTTGTCCGAGTTGTTCGGCAGCGTTGGCAAGCATGTCATGATCGAGCCGCCCTTTTACTGCGATTACGGCTACAACATCCACCTTGGCGATAATGTCTTCTTCAATTTCAATTGCGTGGTACTGGATGTGATGCGGGTGAAGATTGGCAGCAACACCATGTTCGGGCCTAACGTCCAGATTTATACCGCCACCCACCCGCTCGACGCGGCCGAACGCCGCATTGGGCTGGAATTCGCTAAAGCGATCGAGATCGGTTGCGACGTGTGGGTTGGCGGATCGGTGGTTATCGCTCCAGGTGTTAACATTGGCGACCGCAGTGTGATTGGCGCTGGCAGCGTGGTGGTCAAGGATATTCCGGCGGATGTATTCGCTGCGGGCAATCCCTGCAGGGTCATCCGTTATTTACAGCCTCCAACCGACCTGCCGGGTGAGTGCAACGTGGGGTGATCGGTTCTGTTGTCCAGGTAAAAGGTTACGCTTCGATACTGCGACACTTCGACAAGCTCAGTGCGCGCAGGCTTAGTGCAAGCAAGCTCAGTGCAGACAAGCTCAGTGCAGACAAGCTCAATGCAGGCAAGATCAATGCAGGCAGGCCTTTCTAAAAGAATTATGTCATTCTGAACCGCGCAGCGGTGAAGAATCTGCCGCCAGCCTTGCTCTTAATCCTTTAATTTATCCCTCCGTTGCGTTACAATAGGCGGATTCCAATTTCGGGTCGTTTTATGCCGCTATCTATCCTTATTCTTGTCTTTATCATCCCGGGCATTATTCTCTTTCTATTCGTGGCAGGCAGCCTGTGGCTGGTCAGACTGGCTTTCTACCCGCGCCGGTTCACTTACGAAAAAAGTTTCGCAATCGAAGTGGATCATGGCCGTTTGGATGATGCCGATTACCAATCCTGGCCCAAACAGGAAGTTACCATCCGCTCTCCGCACGGCTATGACCTCTCCGGCACCTGGTTTCCACTGACCGACAGCAGTAAGACGATCATCATGCTGCATGGTCTCTCGTACACACGGGCTGGCATGATCAAATACATCCCGGTTTTCCGCCGCCGCGGGTTCAACGTATTGATCTACGACCAACGCTTCTTTGGACGCAGCGGCGGTCCGAACACCAGCTATGGCTATTACGAGAAGGATGATTTAAAAGCAGCTTTCGATTGGGTTGTAGAAAAAACCGATCCGCAGGGGATTATCGGCACGTTGGGGGAATCGATGGGCGGGGCAATCGTGCTGCAGCATGGCGCGATCGACTCGCGCCCGGCATTCATCATCGCCGACTCAAGTTACGCCGACCTGCGTGAGGCCATGGCGCTGCGTCTGCACAATGAGTACCACTTGCCCGCTTTCCCTTTGCTCAATTTTGGCGCCTGGCTGATCAATGTTTTCGGCGATTTCAATTTCTCGCAAGTAATTCCGGAACGCGATGTTGCGAATCTGCAGATGCCGATTCTGTTTGTCCACAGCCTGGAGGATAAGGAAGTACCCCCGTCGCATGGACGGCGGTTGTTCGCAGCCAAACGGCGCGGTCTGCGCCGCCTGTACCTGGCGCCAGACGCCGGTCACGTGGAAGCAGCCTGGCGCGATCGGACGACCTATGACCGTGAGGTGGGCGAATTTTTAGCGGAAGCGAGCATTCCGTAGCGGCGCGCAGGGCGCGCCAAAGGTTGTGATCATCTGATACGCAATGGCAGGCGCTGCGCGCCTTTGTATCTTGATCTAATCAAATCCTGTTTGCCATAAAGTTATCAACCCCACCCATCCCGCCCCAGTCTTGGGGCGGGTTTATCTTAATCGAGTGTTTTAGCACCGCTATAGCGGTGCTAAAACACTCGAAATTCATTTATGAAAGTTTTCGGAATGCCAATTGATTAATCTCAAGACAGCATCTACGAAAATACGTCAATCGAATTTTATTCCCGCGCCACAGTGACGTAAACAATCGGGCGGCGGTGAGTCTCGCTGTAAAACAGGTTACCCAATTCCTTTTCGACATCTTTGGCCAGGTTGCCGTTGACCGATCCGTTCAGCAGGTTCTGGACGCGCTTGCGCGCTTCCACCAGCAGGCTGTCGCTGTCGCGCGAGAGCAGGAAACCGCGGCTGGAGATTTGCGGATCGCGCCGCAGACTGCCGCTGAAGCGGTCGAGCGTCAGGTTGACCAGCACGATGCCGTCGCGGGCCAATACCTCGCGTTCAGCCATCACGTCCTCGTCCACCTCGCCAACGCTCGAACCTTCGACGAACACAAACGAGGTCGCCACTTTTTCGCCCAGTTTCATCGAATCAGCATCGAGCTCAAGCGATTGGCCGTTTTCAATAATGGCGATATTTTCGGAGGGGATGCCCACCTGGCGCGCCAGACGCGCATGTTGGTGCAGGTGGCGCAGCTCGCCGTGGATTGGAATGACGAATTTCGGCCGCGTCAGGTGAATCAGCAGCTTCATCTCTTCCTGGCTGGCATGCCCGGAGACATGCACCGGCGCGAGCGCTTCGTGAATCACGCTGGCGCCGCGCTGGAACAGGCGGTTGATGGTGCGGTACACGTTCTCTTCGTTGCCCGGAATGGGGTGCGATGAAAGCACCACGGTGTCGCCGGGTTTGATATCGAATAGCCGATTGGTTCCGGTGCTAAGCCGCCCCATGATGGAGGTTGGCTCGCCCTGAGAACCGGTGCACATGATCACCACGTCCTTGTCGGGCATGGTCAGCGCCTGTTCGATACTGACAATCAACTTATCGTCGATGTCCAGGTAACCCAGCTTGCGCGCCATCTTCATATTGTCCTGCATGCTGGTGCCAACAAAGGCCAGCTTGCGGCCGTAGCGTTCGGTGGCGGCTGCCACCTGCTGCATGCGGGAGATCAGCGAGGCAAAACTGGCCAGAATGATGCGTCCCTCGGTTTCGCGGAAGACGGTGTCAAAGGCGCCGTCGATGACCCGCTCGGAAGGCGTCCAGCCGGGGCGCTCGGCGTTGGTCGAATCGGCCAGCAGCGCCAGCACGCCGCGCTGCGAGAATTCCGCCAGCTTGGCGTAGTCGGATGGCCAGTTATCCACCGGGGTATGGTCGAACTTGTAGTCTGACTGGTGCACGATCAGCCCAACTGGCGTGGTGATGCCTAGACCAACCCCGTCGGGGATGGAATGGCAAACGTGGAAGAACTCCACTTTGAACGGCCCGACCTGAACGGTATCGCCGGCCTGCACAGTGTGCAGGTTAGCACGGTCCAGCCCACCCTGTTTGCCAAGTTTGACCTCCAGCAGGCCGCGGGTAAGCGGGGTGGCGTACACCGGCGCGTTGACCTCCGCCAGCACATGCTTGATGGCGCCGGTGTGGTCCTCGTGTCCGTGGGTGATGATGATGCCGCGCACTTTATTGCGCCGCTCGATCAGGTAGCTGATGTCGGGGATGATGTAATCCACCCCGTGCATATCGTTCTCGGGGAACATCAGGCCGGTATCGACGACCAGAATTTCGCCGCCGTACTCATATACCATCATATTGCGTCCAACTTCCCCCAGGCCTCCCAGGGGCAGGATGCGTAATTTATTTGCTTTCATTTGTTGAAAAATCAACCCTTTCTAAAATAAAGAAGTATTTGTTTTAAACACAGCCAGGCTGTGGTTTATGGTCATAAATTAAACCCCGGTACTGAGAACGCTACCGGGGCAAATCGACTTGCCAGAGGCTGTTGTCACAGCCGCGTACGAAACATTCCCACCTGGAATTTTTATTACCAGTTTCTAGTATTTTAACATAGGTCTG
>MGMG01000099.1 GCA_001796355.1 Chloroflexi bacterium GWB2_54_36
GCCAACACCACCCAGCGGTACGGGTAAAGACGGAATGAATTTTCAGGCATGTAGATCTCCGAGAGAATTAATGAATGATAACCCCCAAACAGTTCTCGCGGTTTGGATTTCGGCCAGGTAAATTTAAATGATCCTACCAGGCCAGGAAAACCCAGGTGTAAAACTTACCTGGGGTAAAAAATTTACAAAGCAGACCTAATGCGAAGCCGGAAAAACATTCAACGGATGACCAGGATTCAATTTGGCCTGAATGCGCTGCCCGACTGGTAGCATCGTGATATGCTCTTTGAACGCCTGCAGGGTCAGGCCGGAATCCAATCGCAGGCGGTAAACATTCTGCACGCCGCGAAAGATGCGTTCAACAATCACAGCGTTGCCGGCTGGATCGGGATAAAAATCAAGATCATCCACTCGGACTGCCAATTCAACCTGCGAACCGGTTGGCAGGTCAACTGGTTGGGATAGCAGGCCAACCTCCGTCTGGATTCCGCCTGGAATGACTTCACCGCTCAAAAAGGCACTGTTGCCCATAAATTCAGCCACAAACCGGGTTGCCGAGTTTTGAAAAACCTGCTCGGGCGTTCCCAGTTGTTCCAGCCGCCCTTTCTGGAAAACCGCCAGCCGGTCGCCCATATACAGCGCCTCCTCCTGGTCGTGGGTGACAAATACGACCGAAGCATTCATCGCTTTCAACAAGCTGCGCACTTGCTCGCGCATTTCCAGGCGCAGATCGGTATCCAGGCTACTGAATGGCTCATCCATCAATACCAGCACCGGGTGGGGCGCCAGGGCGCGGGCTAAAGCTACGCGCTGGCGTTCGCCGCCAGAAAGTGCGTGCGGAAAGCGCTTCGCCAGCGGTTCCAGCCCGACCATATTTAACAATTCACGCACAGTTTGCCGAATCTCAGCGGAAGGTTTCCCGCGCAAGCCAAACGCAATGTTGTCATAAACGTTCAGGTGCGGGAAAAGGGCATGGTCCTGAAATACCATGCCGATCCCACGCTGCTCCGGGGGAAGGAAGGTCCCCTGTGCTGCAGCGATCTGCCGGCCAAGATAGATTTCTCCCGCATCCGGGCGTTCCAGTCCGGCGATCAGCCGCAGCGTGGTTGTCTTACCGCAACCGCTTGGCCCAACCAGAACGAGGATTTCACCCTGCTGCACGGTAAAAGAGACATCAAAAACGGCCGGGTTTTGGCCGGAATAAAATCGCTTGCTGAGATGTCGAACGTCGAGTGCAATCATTTGAAGATTTGTTCCCTGCGGAGTAAAAAGGAGAGCGGCACGGCCGAAATCAGCACCAGGAACAGCGCAGCCGGCGCCGCCTGAACATAGAAACCATCACTAGCCCACACCCACACCCGTACTGCCAGGGTGTCAAACCCTGCCGGGCGCAGCAATAGGGTTGCGGGCAGTTCTTTGAGAGAGGTCAGGAAAACAAGCGCCCCGCCCGCCAACAAACCTGGAAGAATCAGAGGGAAGGTTACCTGTACGAAGGCCTGGACAGGCGTTCGACCTGAGACGCGTGCGGCTTCTTCCAGAGTTGGTGACACCTGATTCAGCGCCGCTTCACTGGCGCGTACTGCCTGGGGCACATGCCGTAAAACATAAGCAATCACCACAATCAACGGCGTGGCATACAAAAAAGGCAGCGCCCGGTTAACCAGCAGGACCAGACTGAGGGCAATTACCACGCCTGGGATGGCATAGCCTACCTGGCAAACTCGGGCGATGAATCGCGATATGCGGCTGGGGTGCCGGACGGAAAACAACGCTACCGGAACGGAGAGGGTTATAGCCAGCAAAGCAGCAAGGAAGGAAGTCCACAGGCTATTCCAGGCAAAGTTGGAAAACCCCATCGAGCCGCTATGAAGCACCGACCTCAAAGTTTCGGGGTCTAAAACTGCCTGGATGCTCCAGGTTGTCAAAACCCCGACCGGTACAAGCAAACTAGTAAAAGCTACTCCGCCTGCTACCAGCAGGGCTGGAATTCGCCATTTACCTAATCGGATAGTCGGCGCTGGCCGCCAGCTGCTTTCCATCTGGGTGAAACGGGCTCGCCCTTGAGAACGCAATTCTGCCCACAAGATGATGACTGCCAGACCGACCAGCACACCGCTCAGCACGGCCGCGGCAGAACGATCATACCGCCCGGAAAGCTGGACGAAGATGGCAGAGGAAAAGGTTTCGTAGCGCAGCAGGGCTACGGTACCATACTCAGCCAGGATGTCCAGCGCAACCAGCAGGGCGCCAGCCAGCAAGCCAGGACGCATAGCCGGCAAGGCAACCGAGAAGAACGTCCGCAAGGGGCGGTACCCCAACATGCGCGCGGCTTCTTCCAAGGAGGCGTGCTGGGAGCGGAATGCTGCCCCGGAGAGTAGATAGACGTAGGGAAATGTGAACAGGATAAGGATAAACGCCGCACCCCAAAAGCCAAGCGGGCTGGGTGTGTACACAGGTTGCCCAAGCAGGTTTTCTAACAGTCGTGGGAGCATTCCTCCGCGCGGACGCAGCAGAGCCAGATGAACAATACCGCCAATATAGGCGGGAATAGCCAGCGGCAGCGCAAACATCCAGCGGAAGTATTTGCGCCCGGGCAGATCGCTGCGCTCGGTCAACCAGGCCATGCTCGCGCCTGTCACCAGCGCCCCGCCAGTGACTGCTAGCATCAGCAGCAGGGTATTGCCGAGTAGTTTCCACAGGCGGGCTTGAAGCAGCCGCTGCCAGGCTTCCCCGTCTGCGCCAACGGCCCGCAAAATGATATATACCACCGGCACCGCCAGAAACAAAGCGACCAGCCCCGCCAATCCAGCCAGTAAGACCGGAAAGGCGGAGCGGGTTGTCAGGCGGTTGGATGCCGCACGTAGGCGTTGCAACGGCGAGACAAGGGCCGGCGGCATCGGTGCGTCACTGCGGTTCATTTCGTTAGGGAAGTTCCAACTTCTCCATCAGGTCAAATGTTGCATCCGAGTCAAGCGCAGCCTCGGCAACATTCACTTCTGCCAGGCGGAAAGATTCCAGGGGCTGGACCCCGTCCCGAAGGGGCACACCGGGCAGGAGAGGATACTCGTAATTCTGCTCGGCGAAGAGCTTCTGCCCCTGTTCTGAGACCAGGAAATCGACAAAAGCCTGGGCAGCAGAAACATTCTGAGCACCCTTGACTACTGCGACAGCGGTCGTGTTGGTGATCAAGCCAAGCTGCCCGTCTCCCTGATCGGGATAGATCACGCCTACCTTGCTGCCTTCAGCCAGCTGCAGGTGATAGTAATAGTGATTGACCAAACCGAGGGCAAACTCACCCGCCCCGACCGCTTTGCGCACGTCGGTGTGCCCGCCAAAGAAGGTCACTTCGTTGTCCAGCAGCCCCTGAAGCCAGGCTTCCGTCTCTTCTTCGCCCAGCAACTGGCGCATGGCGGCGATCTGCGCCTGCATGGAACCGTTGGTCGAGCCCGCCGCAGCGATCTTGCCCTTCCATTTAGGGTCAGTCAAGTCAAAAATAGAGGTCGGCAGGTCTTCGGGCACCACCAGATCGGTATTGTACATGATCACGCGCGCCCGGAGGGTCAGACCAATCCAGTTATTATTCGGGTCGACAAATTCGGGTGGGAGCTGGTCAGCAGCAGCTGGCCGGTAAGGCTGAAAGATCCCCTGCTGCGCTAACGATTGCACCGTGAAAAGCTCGGTGGTGATGAATAAATCGGCCTGGGTGTTGGCTTGCTCCTCGATGAGCGCATTGGCGATCTCGCTGTTACTGCCTGCTTTCAGCAAAACCTCCACCTCAGGATATTCGGCTTTGAAGGCATCGATAACCGGCTGGATTAAGGGTTCGGACCGGCCGGAGTAAATGACCAACTTGCCGCTGATGGGTTGATCAACGGTTTCGGTCGCTGCAACATCTGTGGGAACATCGGTCGACTCAGGAAGAGCAGCGGCGGTGGGAACTTCCGGGGTGGCGGGCGATGCTGGCGTGCATGCAGTGAGCAGCAATACCAGGATGAATAGAAGGGATGCGATGCGGGGGAGGGACATGTGACTCCTTGGATGAGATAAGAATGGTTAGATTTCTTGACCACAGGCACGGGACAATAGAAGATTGACGTGGTTGTGGAGACGGTTCCTTGACAATCCAAAGCGCTCTGGTAGAATGAATTATTGCTTAAGCGTATTCGATGAGTTAGTATATACTAACATAATATATAAGTCAATACAATCAAGTCATTTAAGACAAAATATGTCACATTCGACACCCAATCGACCTGCCGATCGTCCTACGCCAACTGTTGAAGATTACCTGATGACCATGCATGTCATGGAGCGTGACTATGGAGAAATCATCGCTGCTCGTTTGGCGGAAATGCTCAACGTCACTCCTGCCACAGTCGCGATGACTTTCAAGCGCATGGAACGGGACCAGTGGGTTGTTGGGAAGGGGCGCAAGGGCGGAGTGCATCTGACGGAGAGCGGGCGTTCCGCGGCCTATTCGGTCATTCGCCGGCATATGTTAGCCGAATTGTTACTGGTGAAACTGATCAAGGTGCCCATCGCCGAGACTCATAATGAAGCGCATGGGATTGAACATTCCATTTCCCCTGCCCTGGAAGAGCGGTTGCGCAAGGTGCTTGGTGATCCGGAAGTTTGCCCACATGGCAACCCCTTTCCGGGCCACGAAGCGGCCACCAGCCACTGGATCCCATTAACTGAGCTGGCAGCCGGGCAAAAGGGTGTCATTCGGCGGATCCATGAGTTCGCGGAAGACAACCATGCGCTGTTAGGGTTCCTCGTCGAGAACGGCATTGCGCCAGGGGCAGCCGCAGAAATCACGGAAGTGCTCCCCTTTAATCAGACTTTGACCATCCGCATTAAAGAGCGGGCGATTACCCTGGGTTTTCAGGCTGCTCGCTATATTTATGCGGAAGTTACCTGACTGACCGGGTCAGCAAACATCGACAATAAAAGCCTGGATTGCTATATTGAATCCAGGAAACTGTCTGGGATTCCGCAAAAAGCTGTCTGGTGTAGCGAGGGTTAAGGAACCGGGACCCGCCGATTTTTCGAACGAATAAGCATGTCTATGCAGTCGCTGATAGAATATTTTCCACCTCAGCGCGCGTACCCTTCCATGGTCCGGGTTTTTCCTGTTTGAGCGAGGTGATCACGCCCGCCCACTTACAGGCAATCTCCGCGCTGTTCGACTGCCGCATGGCAATATAGGTCGAAAAACAGGTATCGCCGCGCCCGGTGCGCCCGACCAGCGACCGCGGAGTAAACGGCGCTTCATAAAATTGACCTTCCGATAAGACCGTGATCCCTGAGGATTGCGTCAGCACAATTTCCTTCGGGCCAAAACCGGCAAGTTGGCGGGCGGCGGCTTTCAGATCCGTCAACCCGGTGACAAATTCGGCTTCAGCCCGGTCAACCTTTAAATAAGTGACGTGGCGCAGCCCTTCCGCCAGTTGATCCCACGGCTCAAAGATCAAATCTTCTGCCCGGGGCACGCGTAAAAAACCTTGAATATCCATGGCGACCGGTGAACGAGCGGCCAGTGCCTTAAGGAAGTCCAGATCGACCTCGCCGGCATACAAAGGCGTCAGCATAATAACCCTGGCCTGCCAATCGGGCAGTTGCTCAAGCTGGTACTGCCCGCCAAAACCGATCGGCCTGGTAATTCGCCGTTCCATATCGTCCGACCGGTAATAATTGGCAATTCCGGAGGTGCCTTCAGCAGGAATCGCGTACACCTCGATGCCCTCCGTGCGCAATTCCTCCAGCCGCGGGAAATCCGCCGGGTGCAGCCGGGTAATGACCCCAACCGCCAACCCCAGCCGGCGCACGACCACGCTGCCATAATATACCCCGCCGCCAGAAGCAATTTCTTCTATGCCGTCGACGATCAGCTTATCCTTGGCAAAATTGCCAATCATGAGGATGTCAAATTTTTTCATGGTTAACTGCGGGCGGGTAATACCTGGATGGTGGTTTCAGAAAAATTGACGGTTACCGCCTCGCCCTCAGGATACATGACCATCTTGGCCGGATCGGTTTCAGCGGCTGTGACCAGCTCTCCGCCAATTTCTACGTCATATTCGATTACATTGCCAAGATAAACCGCCCGTCGGATGATTCCTGGAAAACCTCCGCCGCTCTTATAAATATCGATCATCTCAGGGCGCACAATCAGTGTTATCGGTTGGCCTGGGCTGAAAGTATTGCGTAGCCCGGAGAGGGTAATGGTGACGCCAAATATTTCGGCAGTCATCTGTTTGTTATTCTGGTTAAGTACCTTCCCGCCAATGAAATTCGCCCGCCCAATAAACCCAGCCACAAACCGGCTCTTCGGATAACGGTAAATTTCGGTAGGGGTGCCAATTTGCTCGATGATGCCTTCGTTCATGACCACAATTTTGTCCGAAAGCGTCATGGCTTCGATCTGGTCGTGGGTCACATACACGCTGGTGATGTTGAGCGTCTTTTGGATGCGGCGAATTTCTGTGCGCATCTCCTCGCGCAGTTTGGCGTCCAGATTGGACAGCGGCTCATCCATCAACAGCACTTTGGGTTCCATGACGAGTGCGCGCGCCAGCGCTACCCGCTGCTGCTGTCCGCCTGAGAGCTGGTTTGGAGCGCGGTCGCCGTAGCCATTCAGATGGACCAGATCCAATACGCGGTTTACCCGCTCGTTGATTTCCGGTCTGGGTAGACGGCGCACGTTCAGACCGTAAGCAATATTTTCAAATACGTTCAGGTGCGGAAAGATGGCATAACTCTGAAAAACCATCGACATATCGCGCTTATGCGGCGGCTGTTCATTAATTTCCTCGCCGTCCAGGATAATTTGGCCGGTGGTCGGGAATTCAAAACCAGCAATCATGCGCAGGGTAGTGGTTTTTCCGCAGCCTGAAGGACCAAGCAGGGTCACCAGTTCCCCTTTTTCGATTTCCAGTGAAACCTGGTTGACAGCGGTCACTTCACCGACCCCGCCACGTGGAGGAAAAATTTTGGAGATATTTTTCAATAAAAGATACATATGTTGATTCCTTTTACTCGCCCTGGGCTACAGCCCAATACTCAGATCGACCCCGCCCCTGCCGCGGAAGACGCGATTGGTCACCAGGCTGAGAATTCCAATAGCTGCGAGGACAAAAATAATAATCACGGTGGAATAAGCTGCCGCAATACTGACACCACCCTGCTCCCATTCACTCAGGATCGAGGCTGCCACAATGCGCCAGCGAGCGCTGACCAGAAAGATAATCGCCGACAGGCTGGTCATGTGGCGGGTGAAACTAAAAATCAAGCCCGAAACCAGCGCAGGCAAAATCAATGGCAGAGTCACTTTACGGAAGGTGTACTGGGCATCGGCTCCCAGAATATTGGAAGCTTCCTCGATGGATGGATCGATTTGCTGAAGTGACGCCACGCCCGCCCGCACCGAAGCTGGCAGGCTGCGCACCATATACGCTGCCAGGATAATATATGCCCCACCCACCAGAGAAAAAGGGACGTCCATGAAGGACAGCGTGCAAGGGATCAGTAATGCGATCACCCCCGAACCGACCCGCAAGCCGCGCTGACGAATCCCCAGAGTGAGCAGGATACCGGCAAAAACCAGGGCGATAGCCAGCAGGGACGGCGGAGGCTGGATCAACACCTTGATTTGATCGGATAGTTGGAAAATGGCGTTACTCCAAAAGCCACGCTCCATACTGCGCGAAAGATTGGCAATCGGCGCAGTCATCGCACCTGCCCAATTATTGCTCATGACATAAATCCCAAGCATCACAGCTAAAATTACACGCAGCCGCCCCTGTTTCGCCGCCAGTAGAATTCCGGCAAGGGCAAAGAACAACAGCCCGATGACCGTATAGATTGTTGGCGATGGCGCCTGGGCCAGCCCTACTCCGGCTGCGGTTGCGAGCCCCAATATAACCAACCGGTCGCGAACATTTTTTCCGACCACCTGAGCAAAAAATAATGCCAGCAAACCGTAAACCCCGATGGCCAGAGCGATTGACGGCTTGTTGAAGGTCATCACATAGCCAATGCCAAGGATGGTGCCGGGTACGGCACCGCCCAGGTTCGAGGTGAAATCCAGGGCTTGCTTGCCGCTAAAATTTTTGCGGACGACCAACCAGGCGACCACCATGCCAAGGATGGCCGCGAACGGGGTTGCCAGCGCGCTCAGGAAAGTGGTGTCCAGAATGGCCTCGACTCCACGAGTCAGGGTCATTTGCCAGTGGCGTAGGGTTGGCGTAAAATCTACCCCCCAGGCTTCGCTGAATGATCCGTAAATGATGGTGGCATACAGCAGGATGACAAAGCCGCAAATGACATAAGCGGCAACGTTGAAACCCCAGCGGATAGCCGGTGATTTTTCTACCACCTGCGAGCCGCTTGGTTTCCCCGTGACCGAAATGTAAGCGCGGCGATTGACATAGTAGCGCTGGACCAGAAAGATCACCAGCGTTGGAATGATCAACACCAGAGAAAGGGCAGAGGCCTTCTGATAATCGTACTCGCCAATGACTGCCAGAAATATTTGCGCCGAAAGAACGGTACGGTTGCCAGCAATGAACAAAGGGTTGCCAAGGTCCGCCAAAGATTCGACGAAAAGCAGCAAAAACGAACCGGCAATGCCCGGGATGAGCAGGGGGAGGGTAATCGTGAAAAAGATGTGAAACCGGCTGGCGCCCAGGCTGGCGGCAGCCTCTTCCATGGCCGGGTTCAAGCGCTCCAGCATGGCGCGTAAAATCAAGTACGACACTGAAAAAAAGGTGATTGTCTGGACGATGACCAGACCGTCCATGCCGTAAATGTCATTCATCCCCTGAACATAGGTGATGCCAAGAACGCGGCGGGTAATAACGCCACTGCGCCCAAATAGCAGAATCATGGCGAGCGATAGGGCAAACGGTGGGGAGACCGTCGGCAGCAGCGCCAGCCAGTGAATAACCTTCGACCCGGGAATCCGACAGCGGACCAGGGCGTATGCAAATATAAAACCAACCAGGGTGCCGCCGGTCGCTGCGAGCAGCCCCATGGTCATCGTATCGAAGAAGACCCGGCGCATTCCAGGGCCAAAATAATCGTCGAAGTAACGCCCAAAATAGGTCAGGTCAAATGCGCCTTCTGCATTAAAAAACCCGCCGGAAATCGTTCGAAAGAGGGGTACGACGACAAAAACTGTGATAAATATCCCGGAAAACAACAAGCTCATGAAGAGCACCGGGTCTCTGGCAATTAATGAAAATTCACGATAGCGTCGGGTTAATCCTGTGAATCTTGTGGGAGGAACTTCTACCGTTGTGTCAGAATCTGCCATAATTCGCTCTATAAATGATACTGGGCGGGGTAACCCCCGCCCAGTATTCAATTAACGTTCTTTTATTGTTTCAGGTTGTCAGCGGAGACGATTTCGTTGGTGAACCTCTCAACGAAGGCCTTCTTGTTGGTACCAGCCCACTGGAAGTCATAATCGATTAGATTCACTTCCATCAGTTCGGGGTGCGACAAGGTCACGCCTTTGACCGTCGGAGCCTGGTAAGCTTTGTACGTCGGTCCAAGCGCCTGAGCTTCAGCGGTTAATGCCCAGTCAAACCACAGCTTGGCAGCTTGCATGTGTTTGGCGCCCTTCATAATACCCATGCCGCCGATTTCATAACCGGTGCCTTCAGCAGGGAAGGTTAATTTTAACGGCAGTTTGTTGTTGTCGATCTCGTTGACAGTGTCATGCGAGAAGACAATGGCAACCGCTGCTTCGCCCTGGCCGACGAACTTGGCCGGTGCAGCGCCGCTCTTGGTGAACTGCGAGACCTGAGCAGCGTACTGCTTGAGGAACTCCCAGCCGGCTTCTTCACCCTTGATCTGCAGGATGGTCGCTAACGCCGTGTACGATGTCCCGGATGAGGAAGGGTGCGCCACCATGATTTGACCCTTGAATTCGGGTTTGAGCAGGTCGTCCCAGGATGTAGGTGCTTCCACGCCCGGGTTAGCCGCCAACCAATCGGTGTTCGTGGCGAAACCCAGTGAGCCCATGTAAATGCCTACCCATTGATTGTCCGCGTCCTTGGTCTTGGCCGGATCGACGAGATTGGCATAATTGGGTGAATCATAAGGTTCCAGGAGTCCGGATCCTTTAGCCGAAATAAAGCTGTCGATCGGGCCGCCCCACCAGATATCAAACTGGGGGTTGTCCTTCTCAGCGTTTACGCGCGCCAAAGCTTCACCCGAAGACATGCGGACATAGTTGACGGTGATGCCGTATTTGGCTTCAAATTCCTGTTTCATCCCCTGGCACCACTCTTCTTGCGGGGTGCACAGCAGATTAAGCTCGGTGTCCGTGACAACCGGAGTTTCTGCGGCGGGTTGGCAGGCAGCCAATACCATGACCGCCAGCAAAGCTATCACAACCCATTTAACGAAAGACTTGGAATACATTTGTCCTCCTTGCGTATTTAGTTGAGAAAGGGAAATTGGAAACGGCTAACGAACGTTCAATAGCGCGCATTGAACCTGTGCGACCAATAGTATTATAGCAAGGTAATAAATTAGGAAAGCAAAAACGTGACCAGAGTTTTTGCCAGGCAATGAATATTGGATTGCCAAAATAGGTATCAGGTTACCCAGGATTTAACATTAAAACGCTAAGGATGCCCAAGGACTCGTTGAAAATAAATTTGCGCAGTCCATATGACCGGTCTGGGCACGGGAAATTAATGAATTTCGCGTGTTTCTGCGCCGTAACGGCGCAGAAACACGCAATTAAGAATAGGGGTCAATCATTCGACCATCACAAAGGATGTTCGCTGATATCCAGCTAGACCGGTATGCTTTCCGTAAGACGCCGTGCGCAGCGCACCCATAAAATAACGCCTACATCTCCTCGCGGAAGATCAGGCCATAGCGCTTCCGGGCTGCCAGCCAGGCTTTGCGCAGCATCTCGTATACCTCATTCGGGTTGTTGATGTTGCGCAAGGTGATTACCGGTGTAGACGGGTCAGCGCCGCGAATGTGGATATCGCCCAGGCCAAACAGCCGTTCCGTGACTGCCTTCGACACATCAATATCCTGGATCCGGATCAACTCGAAGTTTTCGTAATCCTTGCCCAGTAATCCGCGCGAGATTTTGATGCGTTCACTCGTGATCACATAATTCTCAACCAGCGACAGGAACGGTCGACCTTCCCAAATGACTGTTTCCTCACCCTCGGTTGCTGGTTTTCCGGCTTCTTTCTTATAAACCTCATCCAGAATCTCATTCATTACTACCAGGCCCTCATCGGCCACGGCGTCGACGATTTTAGCCTGCTGCTCCGAGGGCAAAACCGAAACATCCACTCCGCTCTGGCTAATGGCTTTCCAGACGGCACTTTTCATTCGCGCGCGCTGCTGCTCAAGTGTCATTTTGATATTCTCCTCAGACCTGCAAAATAAAGCTTATCATCCCGCTGCCATCCATCCGCAAACGGATATCCTTATTATAGCGAAATAGTTCCGGCGCGAGCACCACGTTTAAGCGCTAATTTATTCAACCGTAACCTCGATGCAGTCATCCCCCGCGATCATTTGCTGCGGTTTTTGTCCATGAGCGGTTCCGGCGATCAGCTTATTTAGCTCCTGGGGGTCAAACCGGTCGAGCTGCACGGAAAGCTTGCCGCCGGCATGTAGAACGGTATTCACCAAACCGATCGGGAGCACAAGGTCGCTTTTAACGACCTGATTGAGCTGGTCGCTCACTCGGATGCGGACATTACGTTGAGGATTAATCTCTTCGTGGGAAGCTAATTTGCTCCAGGAACTATGTTTTATGGATTCCAGTTCCAAGTTGGCGTCTTCAGCCGTGATCCTGCCTTCCTCCAGGTTTTGAATAATCGCCAGACGCGCATCGATGGAGGAAAAGCGCGAACGCCCGGCACGTAATTCCAGCCAGTAGTACCCGCCGGCAGCCGCCAGGCCGAGTACGCCGCCAATGTACCACACCCAGTCGGGGTTTAGATTGTCCATCACCAATCCTGCCAGCAGCGGCCCGATGGCAAAAGGAATCAACCAGGAAAAGCCGTAAACCGCCATGTAACGCCCGCGCATATCCTCTGGCGCCAACCGGGCGACGATCGATTGACTCACCGGACTGACGAACATCTCGCCTACAGTAATGATTGCCATCGCCACTAAAAACAAGGCGAATGCCGAGACAAAACCATACATGGCAAACCCGACTGCATACAGCAGCGAGCCAACCGCCATAATGATCAGCGGCCGGTAGCGATTGATCCAGCGGGTAATGGAAAACTGGAACAACACGACCATGATGGCATTCAGACTCAAAATATAGCCGAAGCCCTGTTCCGGCACGCCGTGGTAATCCCGCAGGTAAACCGACAACGTGGTGTTCATCTGCATATACACCACCACCATCAGCACAGACGCTATCAGAAACCCAACGAAAGCGCTATCGCGCACGACAGTGAAGTAGCCCTTGAAGGTGGCTGCCATACTCTCCTGCGGTTGGCCGGTCTCCTTCGGGCGATGCGTTTCTTGCAGTGCAAAAAACAGGATGATCGCAGTGATCACGCTGGTTGTCGCGTCGGTGATAAAAAGAATCAAGTAGGATCTGGCTGCCAGAAAGCCGCCGACCAAAGGGCCAATGACGACCGCCAGGTTGGCGACCACGCGTAGAATGCCAAACCCCTGCGCCCGTTTTTCTTCCGGAAGCAGGTCAGCCACCAGCGACTGGTAAGCCGGACCCGCCACATCGGAAAGAATCCCGACCACCAGGGTGACCACCATGAATATGGGCAGCGCATCGATCACGCCCATCAGCACGCTGGAAAGCCCGCTCATCGAGAGGCCAAATAGCAAAATGGATTTCCGCCCCCAGCGGTCGGTGAGTGCGCCGCCCACCATGCTCCCAATGAAGCTGGAAATGGCAAACAGGCCAAAGATCAACCCGACCTGGGTCATGTCGATCTGGAATTTTCGCGTCAGGTAGAGCGAGAAAAACGGAAAGAGTAATGCCCCGCCCAGCCTGTCGATGAACATGCCTGCCACCAGGATCCAGAACTGCCTGGGGAATTCATTATAGAGACCTTTAATCCGCTCGAGTAATGGTTGTGACTTGTGATTGTTGGCCTGGCTCATGGCTTACGATCCTGTTGAATTGAAAATGGCAGTGACCGAAGAATTTTACCGCATCCTGGCTGGTGGATAACCTGTCGCATCTCCCCCCAATCCGTTCAAAAATAGAGATAAAAAAAACCTTACCCATACGGGTAAGGTCTGATTCCTCTGGATAACAACAGAGGTTTAAGATCTTACTTCGGCACAGGCTTGGATTACTTGTTCGGAAGGAAGCGAGTCACGGTCGTTCCGCAAACCGGGCAGGTGCCTTTAACCATCTGGCGGCCCGTGGTGGTCTTAGTGATCGTTCCACCCTTGACGTCACGCTTCTTGCGACATTTTACACAGTAACCATTGAAATCCATTTTGTATCTCCTTTTCTGGTTATGAAAGGTTTACTACCTTTATTTTACTACCTCTGTCAAGATTTTAGGGGAAATTTACGCCTAAAACAAGCATTTTAAGCCCTTTTTCGACCGGTTATAATCATTTTAAGGTTCATTTGGCTGCTTTTTGAAGAATTTTTCGGGATTATAGGTGATTCTATCTGGCTGCATAACTGCCAGTGACGTCTGGAGGAGAGTATGTTTGCAACGATCAGTATGACGGTGGACATTCCCGGTTACCCCGAAAGGGTGTACCGTGCCTGGCTGGATAGCTATGAGCACGGCCGTTTCACCGGTCATCCGGTAAACATTTCTGGCAGGGTCGGTGAACCATTTTCAACATTCGACGGAAAGGTAGTTGGGGTCACCCAGGTTTCGACGCCTTACGGCCGGATCGTACAGACCTGGAATCTGGCCGAATTTCCGCAGAATCAACCGGATTCAACCATTGAATTGACCTTTGAGCCTACCTGTACCGGTTCTCAGGTGAAGGTAACGCAAACCGGGGTGGAGGCTGGCAGTACCAGACAAATGATGCAATGGTGGGAGGATCGTTATTTGCGCCCGCTGCGAGACTATTTCGATGAATTGGTTGGCGATTATCCTGCCGATGAAGGGGATGGATAGCCGGCAAAGTCGGACAGGTTTATTCGCCGGGCTGACAGATCCTACTTGGCGCCGGACTAACCAAAAGCGAGGGTAAATTGGTCAAACACCAACCATTGATCGGAAAAACCATTGGCATCACTGGCGCCACCGCCGGCATTGGACTGGCTGCCGCTCGTGTATTAGCGACCAAGGGGGCGACCATCCTGGGAGTTGGGCGTTCCGCAGAACGCGCTGCTCAGGCGGCAGCGGACATCCTCTCGACCGCTCCGAACGCGGAAGTTCATTTCTTCACCGCGGATTTTTCCGCTCTGCGCCAGGTTCGCCGGCTGGCGGAAGAAATTCGGGAGTATGTCACAACAAGGCATGGTGGCAAGCTGGACGTACTGGTCAATAACGCTGGTACAGTCACCAGTAGGTACATCGTCACTGAGGATGGTTACGAAACTGTCTTTGCAGTCAACCATCTTGCGCCGTTTTTACTGACTCGTCAACTGTTGCCGCTGCTGCAGGCCGCTCCCGCCGCGCGTATATTAACCGTCAGTTCCCGCTCACACCGCAATATGCGCATCCTGTGGGGCGATGTCATGCTGCGCTGGTTCTACAATCCCCTGCTGGCCTATAAACAGTCCAAGCTCGCCAATGTGCTTTTCACCGCAGAGTTCAACCGCCGCCTGGCTGGCACAACCCGTATTCGCGCCTATGCGATTGACCCGGGCCTGGTCAACACAGAAATTGGGTCGAAGAATAATCACGGCATCGTCCGCTGGGCCTGGGATTTGCGCCGCAGGCAGGGAGCAGATCCGAGCGTGCCTGCCAGGACCATAGCCATGGTCGCCAGCCGGCCAAAATTGGATCCGCCGGACGGCATTTACTGGCGGGATTGCCAGTCCATCGCTCCCAGCCGTTACGCCTTGCGCGCAGATGAAGCCGAAAAATTATGGTCGTTATCCGAGCAATTATGTGGGTTAGGAGACAAATTCTCCGAGTAAGTCCTATTGCCCGCTCCAAAAAATGTGAGCTAAGTCCTATTTAGCAAACCTGACCAGCATGATATATTACTTTTGGAATGGGGTGGAATTGCGATTCCTTTCCCAGGCGTTGCAGCGCCTGCCGCAAAAAGCCGGGGCAGATAATCCCCAAAGGGAAGGATGGAGGTAATTTATGATTATCGTGAGCGACCGCGCCGCTGATATCGACCCTGATCTATTGAAGGATTTGGACGTGCATTTTGCCAGCCTGCGAATCACGCTGGATAACCACACGTATGAGAGCGGTATCGATCTGGATGGCGAAACCTTCTATAAAATCCTTGGCGCAACGGATAGCTTTCCCACGACATCGCAGCCGTCCGCCGGTGAATTTGCGGAGCTTTACCGCAAGCTGGCTAAAACCGGAGAAGAAATCCTTTCGATTCACATTTCATCCGGTCTAAGCGGCACTTTCAGCGCCGCAACTACCGGGGCGCAAATGGCGCCGGAAGCTAAAGTTACCGTTTGGGACTCGATGACCCTGTCCTGCCCGTTAGGCTGGCAGGTTGAGGTGGCAGCCCGCATGGCCAAAGCCGGCGCCTCGATCGAAGAAATTCTGAAACGGTTGGCAGTGCTGCGCGACAATTGCGAGGGGATTTACACCCTGGACACATTGAAATACCTGATCCACGGCGGCCGCATCAGCCACATCAAAGGGTTATTGGCATCTGTCCTCAACATTAAACCCATCATCGGCGTGGACAAGGTCACCGGCAAGTATATTCAATTGGCGCGTCAGGTTTCCACCAAACGCTCCATCCAGGCAATTGCCGATGTGGTAGCCGATAAATATGGAGCAGGCTCACGGTTACGGGTTCAACTGTTGCACGGCAACAACCCGACAGGCATTGAAATCCTGCGTGAAAAAATGGCCGCAGTATTTGACTGCGTCTGGCTGCCAACCGTGCCCATTGCACCGGTTTTAGGCGCACATACCGGCGCAGGCATCGTCGGTTTAGCGGTAGGTCCTGCGTCGCTATTTGAGGATTAACTCTGCACCGGGTGCATTTTACGTAAATAAACAAACCAGTACACCAGTGCCACCACCGATAAGGATCGAAATCAGTGGTGGCCTTTTGATGTCAGGTTGCCCGGCCTTTTCGGCCAGGGTTGGCGGTACCAGTGCATCTAAAGATAATGGCCCGCTATTATTCCTTTCACTCCTAAACAATCCGCTGAATCACCATTTTGCACTTAAGATACTCGAAAAGGGGACTCGGGCTTTTTCAGAATAAATCGGATGAAGGTTTTAATTTTCCTCTAGCAGCGGGATTAATAATTGCGGGAAATCGGTGATGATCCCATTGACATTCGAATTAATCAGCGCCTTCATCACCAACTCGTCATTAACCGTCCAGACATTGAAGGCGATGCCCTTAGCGCTAAGTTCCTTTATCTGTTGGTAACTCCAGACAGAGGATTTGGGATTGATATAGCGGGTTCCGTAGTTTGTCAGATATTGCTCAAGGTCTTGAATGATCTCAGAAGTGAGCACCTGGACGGGAATTTGACCATTTAGTTCGCTCACCTGCTTCAGGTATTCGTGTTCAAAGGAGGATATGACGACCTGCCTGCCATCATCCATCCCGAGTTCAGCGACAAGTGCCACAGTTTTCTCGACTGCCAGTCGAGCTGTCGCATCATCGGGTTGTTGCTTTATTTCAATATTGACTGCCCAATTGTTCGCTTTGGTAAATTCCAGGGCTTCCCGCAAAGTAGGGGCTTTTTCTCCTTTGTACGCTTGTTGGTCATCGAGCGAGACTTTTCCAGCTTGAATTTGTTTAAATGGATCTTTAATATTAAACCATTGACCGCAGTCTAATTGACGAATTTCAGTCAGGGTAAAATCCTTAACGGTCCAGGGTTTGCGATCAGGAAATACCTCTTCCACATTGCAGGTGCGATCCAATGTGTCATCATGCATCAAAAACAGTTCGCCGTCAGCAGTGACTGAAACATCCAATTCCCACATGTCTGCGCCAATCTCGACAGCTTTACGTGCGGCTGCCAGTGTGTTTTCAGGTGCCAAGCTGCGGGCGCCACGGTGAGCAATAACCAGTGTTTTTTTCGGTGACATAGACTCCTCAAGCGGACTAAGGGTGGAAGTGATCAATTCTTCAGATTGCGTCTCCTCAGGTAACACTATGGTAGCATTAGAAGCGCAGGCAGGCAGAATGAATAGGAGGATAATAGCCGGTATGAAAATCCATTTATGTGTTGGAGAGGGCATGGGTATCACCATTTTAGTACAGAAGATTTGATTGACCCGGAGCAAAGGGTGACCAAATTTATTTTTAACGAAGCGCACTTTCGCATAAGAGATTCTTCTTTGGATTAATCAAAATTCACTTCATGTACGGTGATTTTTTGGATTGCAGCATGACTTCAGTTAGGAAAGAACCGTCAGGAAAAAGGAGTAAATTTTGTTGGTGTATGAGGTTTGAATCGCGCGTCGTTTCGGATAAAATGGAGTCATGAGCAGATGGGAAAATTACCAATCACCTTATTCGTGGCGCTATGCCAGCCCGGCCATGCGCCGGTTGTGGAGCGAGCAGCATAAACGGGAGTTGTGGCGTTTCATTTGGTTAGCCTTAGCTGAGACTCAGCACGAATTCGGCCTGGTGCGTTCCGACCAGGTCGAGGATTTGCGGGCCCATACAACCCAGCTTGATATACCCCGCGCATTGGAGATCGAAGCCGAAATCCACCATGACCTGATGGCTGAACTCAAAACCTACGCAGAACAATGCCCGGTCGGCGGAGGGATTTTGCACCTTGGCGCCACGTCGATGGACATCGAGGATAATGCGGATGCCCTGCGGCTGGCAGCCTCGCTGGATTTGATCCTGGAGCGTATGGATGACTTGCTCAAGGCCTTTGCGCAGCGCATTACGGAAACTGCCGCAACGCCGGTAATGGGATATACCCATTTGCAGCCCGCAGAACCCACCACCCTCGGTTACCGGCTATCTAGTTACGCTCAGGATCTGCTTGCTGACCTGTCTGACCTGCGCAAAGTTCGCCGTGAAGTAAAAGGCAAGGGCTTCAAGGGCGCGGTTGGCACAGCCGCAGCTTACGGTGATTTGCTGGGGGTGAACCGGTTGGATGAATTCGAGCAGAGTCTCTCCCGCCGGCTCGGGCTCGCCTTTTACCCGGTCACCACGCAAACCTACCCGCGCAAGCAGGATTACCAGATAGTGAGTGTCCTGGCAGGAATCGGCGCCAGCCTTTACAAATTTGCTTTTGACCTGCGTATCATGCAATCGCCGTCTATTGGCGAATGGGCAGAACCATTTGGCAAAAAACAGGTTGGTTCTTCGGCCATGCCCTTCAAACGAAATCCTATCCAGGCAGAAAAAATCGACTCGCTGGCGCGTTCCCTGGCAAGCCTGCCGCAGACAGCCTGGCACAATGCCGCCCATTCACTGCTCGAACGTACACTGGATGATTCTGCCAATCGCCGCAGTTTGCTGCCAGAGGCGTTCTTAATCACGGATGAATTATTGAGCGGGGCCGCTAAACTGGTAAAAGGCATGCAGTTCAATCAGGCTGCCATCCAACGCAATCTGGATCAATACGCGCCTTTTGCTGCCACTGAACGAATCCTGATGGCATTGGCGCGCGCTGGCGCGGACCGGCAGGTGATGCATGAAAAGCTGCGCGGGCATGCCCTGACAGCCTGGGAGATCATCCAGACGGGCAATCCTAATCCGCTCAGCCAAATGTTGAAGGCAGATGCAGAGATCGGGGCGCTGGTGAAGCCAGATCAATTGGAAGCTTTATTGCAGGTGGAAGGTTATACCGGATTCGCAGCAGTACGCGCCCGCGAAACAGCCAGACAGATCGAGCTTGAAATTTCCAAAATAAAACCCGCTGCTTGATCGTCTCCAAGCGTAAAACTTCGTCGCACCCTTCCTCCGGTGACAGGGTTTTTCTATTTACGCCTGTGGATAAGCTTCGTTCCAATGCCTAATTCTTAGAATTTTCCAAGGTTGTTCAGACAGCATGTATTTTTGTGTTTGAGTGAATGCAGATCGATACCAAATCGGTTACAATATTAAAATTAGCTGAAATTTCTTATTGGTAGGTGGCCTTTTATTCATGGAAGCGCTCTATCCCGTTAACCCTTCAACCGAAAAACCCGAAGTCCAGGATGATATGCCTCGGTCTCCTAGCCGCTTTTCCCGCATAAAACTAACCCAGGCATCTGAATTGTTGCGCGATATTCGTCTGGCGCAATCCCTTGCGCAAATCATTCAGGTGTTAACCCGCACGCTTCCCACCTTGCTGGATGCCAGTGCCTGTGGCTACCTGACCTGGGTTACCTCTCCGCGCACAGGCGTGCATTGGGAATCGGTGACGGGAGAAAAAGGCAGCCTGTTTGAAAAAACTCCGCTGGCGATCGATTTGAGCACAACCAACCTGCTCAAGTCTGGGGATTGTCAACTGCTGGCGCGTGGGTCCAAGGCTGTAACTGCCGGACTGGATGACTTTATGTCCACTACCGGGATGATTGGTCTGCTATTGCTCCCAATTTTCCTGGAGGATTCGGTGCGCGGTGTGCTGGTACTGGGGCGGGTAATTGATCAACCCGCCTGGAGCCGGTTGGAAGCTGAAACTGGCAACGAAGTTGTCCAATTGGCAATTTCGATGTATTCCATGCGGAATGAGCTGGTAATAAATGAACAGCGCCTGAAAGAACTGGAGCGCGTTTTCCATGCCAGCCTGGACCTGACGGCTACGCTTAACCTGGAGGATGTATTAAATAGCATCCTGAAGAACGCCCTCGCCTTAATCCCCGCAGCCAATGACGCTCACATTTTCTATTATGACGGTCACGACCTGATGTTTGGCGCTGCCATGTTCCGCGATGGCTCTACCGGCCAGGTTTGGGCGCTGCCTCGCAAAGACGGGCTAACCTATACCGTTGCGCGCACCGGCGATATGATCGTGGTTGAAAATATGCGCACCCACCCGCTTTACAGTTCTGCCCCCGCCGCCTGGAAGGGTGGGATCGTCGGGTTGCCGTTGAAAATGAAGGGGGCGGTGATCGGGGTGATGACCCTGGCAATGCTCGAGCCGCATATTTTTCAAGAATCCAAATTGCACCAATTGCGCCTGCTGGCTGACCAGGCCGGCATCGCCATACAAAATGCCCGGCTGCATAATCTGATTCGCGAAGAGGCGCAGACCGACTGGCTGACCGGTTTGCCAAACCGGCGCGCCTTCGAAATTGCAATCGGCCAGATGATCGATCACGCCAAAGCGACTGGCGGCAGCTTTACAGTAATGATGCTCGATCTGGATCATTTTAAAAATATCAATGACACCTATGGCCACCGGATTGGGGATGAGGCTTTAAGGCGGATCGCTGCCCGCTTGCATGAAGGAGTGCGCAAAACTGATTTTATTGCGCGCCTGGGTGGGGACGAATTTGCTATCCTTTTTCCGAACACCACTAAAGACGAAGCCTATGTGATTGGCTCAAAATTACAGGAATTTGTTTCAGTTTGTGATTTACAATTACCGGATGGCAAAGTTGGCTGTGTTTCAGTCTCCTTTGGACTGGGAAATTATCCAGAAAATGCACAGTCGCCAGAGGGATTGTTGGAAGCCGCTGACACCGGGTTGTATCTGGATAAAGATCGATCCTGATCGACCACGCCATCTTGCAGTTTAATTAGTTCGCGGTCTCATCATCAAAATAGAGAAGAGCATCATCCATGCAAACAAACCTGACTGAATTAATCCTTGGCAGCCAGCAGCGCTTAGCCATGCCCGTCGGCGTTTATTCGGGATTGCAACTTACCGGAAAAGCGGTCGCTAAAGCGACCAACGATTACATGGTACAGGTCAATTCGATCCTGGCGCTCTATGATCGAAACCCATCGCCCTTTTTACAGACCGCCATGGATCTCAGCATCGAAGCCGAAGCCTTCGGCGCCCAGGTTCGCTTTGACGAAGGGGAAATCCCCACCGTAATCGGGCGGCTGGTGACCAGCCGTGAGGATCTGACTAAATTGTTTGCGCCAAAGATAGGTCACAAACGCACCAACGTGCCGCTTTCGGTGGTGGCGTACCTCAAAGAACATATGGATGGAAAAGATGGCTTTGTTCTAGGCAGCATGATTGGCCCTTTTTCGTTGGTCGGGCGTCTCTTCGGCGTGACCGAATCATTGGTGCTCACCCGTGAAGATCCTGAGTTGTTAGGCGACCTTTTGAAAATGGCCACCCATTTCCTGCTGCGTTATGCCGAGGCCTTCCGCGGCGTTGGCGCAGACGGAATCATCATGGCAGAGCCGGCAGCCGGGTTGATGTCACCCTCCATGTTAGCGCGTTTCTCAGCGCCTTATGTTCGTCAGATCATCGAACCTTTGCAAACTGAAGAATTCTCTTTCCTGTATCACAATTGCGGAGCAAAGCTGGCTCACCTGAAAGAAATTTTGAAGGACGGCGCTGCCTTGCACCATTTTGGCAACCCCATGGACATTGTTGCCGCTTTGCAGCAGGTCGATGACCAGACCATCCTGGCGGGCAATTTAGACCCGGCCAGTGTATTCGTGGGATCCAGTCCGGCCGAGGTTTACCAGCAGACCACCGATTTGCTGCATGCCACCGCCGGTCACCGCAATTTCCTGCTCTCCTCCGGCTGTGATCTGCCCCCCAACCTGTCTTTGGATAAATTAGACGCTTTCTATCAGGCGGTAAAGGATTTTAATAATAAATAAACTATCGCCCTGTCCACACCCGCAGGGTGCCCTGCGGGCAGGACAATCTGCGATTGAGCTTGTCGAAAGGTGCTCTCGTTAAGATGGGGCAAGGTCTCCTGACCTGCCCCGGATGATTTTTGTAGGTTGGATTGCCTGCGGGCACTCTGCGAATGAGCAAGATGTCGGATTTTGGGGCGACATTTAGCTAATGTCATTTTTCACAGCCATCGCCCCTCAATCCGACCTACGGCAACCGCAAAGGATAAGAATAAGCAATGTTTACTCCTGCCCACAGCTAAGCTGAGGCAAGGTCTCCTGACCTGCCCCGGATGATTTTTGTAGGTTGGATTGCCTGCGGGCACTCTGCGAATGAGGGCGTGTAAAACTTCATGGTTTAAGGGTCACTATGGCAGCCCTCAATCCAACGTCTGTTCCATATACCCGAACAGGCGGCATTTAATTTTCCTCTCCCTGACAGGGAGAGGTTAGGGGAGGGTTGGGCGGAACGACGAGTGGCGTCCGCGGCGCTTCGACAGGCTCAGCGAACGGGGCATTGGTGGGCGGAGCGGAAGGGCATGGAAACCCTCCCTGACAAAAACCTTCGCGTTCTTTTGTGTCCTTTGCGTACTTCGTGGTTAGGTGTTGAATGCCGGCTGTATCGAAGATGGGTTACATTGCCCCGATGGGGGAAGAATATTATTGCTGCCTCTCAATGGTCGAATTTTCGAGGGGCCGTATGCTGGCTAACAATCCCACCCGCGCCCCCGCGGGTGGTTTTTTGCGTGTGAATGACCGCCTGCTCCACCTCTTCCACTGCCGGGGTAAGCACCGGCAAAATTACCAGTTGACCGATTGCATCGCCCGGCCCAAACACCACCGGCTGACCGGTCAGGTTGGCAACTTTAACCAGAATCTCGCCCTGATAGCCGGCATCCACCACCCCTGCACCTAACAGGTGATTGTTCCTGCCCTTCGGCTTGAGCAGCCCCACATAGCCGGCCGGAATTTCAACCGTCACCCCGGTTGGCACGATGGCAAAATTGTGCGGCGCAACCGTAACCGCTTCAACGGCATAAACATCCAGTCCGGCGTCAGCAGGGTGCTTGCGGGTCGGCAGTATGGCATCAGAGCGCAGGCGGGCAATACGGATGGTCTGCATTAAGGTCTCCAAAATAAATGATTTGCTCTACCGGGCATGGGGATAACAGGGTAGTTTTCAATTGTAAACCTTCCAAGTGCCATTTGTATTATGATCTGCTCGGAGTTTGCTGACCATAAAGTTATCAACCCCGCCTATCCCGCCCCAGTCTTGGTGTGGATTTATCTTAATCGAGTGTTTTTGCGACACCAAAGCGTCGCAAAAACACTCGAAATTCATTTACTCCCCGCTCCCCGAAAGGCTGGCCGTCTGCGGAAAACAAGTTACAAAGCGGGGAGCGGGGTCGGAGGTGAGGGGAAAATCATTTTCCCTCTCGTGTAGGTCATTTCAAAGCTTGCAACTGCTCGCGCAAACTGGCAGCCGTTTCCTGAAAGGCCGCCAACCTTAAGCGTTCCTTATCCACCACTGCCGCCGGTGCTTTTTGCGCGAACGGACTTCCGAGCAACCCCTCAAGTCGGGTGATCTGGGTTTGGACTTCATCCAGTTCTTTCTGTAGGCGGGTCTGTTCGCTTTCCAGGTCCATCAGACCAGACAAGGGCAGGTAAATCTCAATTCCGGACACCACCAGCCCAACTTGATCCTTTGGCTTTTCCGGTAAGGATTCCACCAGCGCCAACTGTTGCGGGTCAACGTAAGCCAGCGCAGCCAGGGATTTGGCCTGTCCTTGCAGCGTGGCCAACCGGTCGCCAGCCAGAATGGTGGCAGCGATGCGCCGGCCGGGAGTCACATTCTTTTCCGTGCGTAAATTACGCACCGCCCGGATGATCTCCTGCAGCAAGCCGAAATCAGCCAGCTTTTCAGCTTCCCAACCTTCAAGGTTCTGGGCTTCAGGCCATTTGGCCACAATCAACATTTCTGCCCAGCCCTCTTTGGGCTGATAAAGGCTCGGTTTTTCCTGGCAGGCGCGTTTCAGGTGACCCCACAACTCTTCGGTGACAAACGGGGTAAAGGGATGCAGCAATCGCAAAGCAGCATCCAACACGCGCGCAAGCGTTTGCGCGGTGTAATAAGCCCGGTCGCCACTTTCCGCCATTTGTAGCTTGGCAATTTCCAGGTACCAGTCGGCAAATTCGGACCAGAAGAATTCGTAAATCTGACGACCTGCCTCACCGTATTGGAGGGCAGTAAACAAGCGGTTCACCTCCCGCTCGAGGGATTGCAGTCGCGCCCAGATCCAGGAATCCGCCAGGGTCCAATCCGGGGCAGCCTGAGCCTGCGCGGGAGCTGAGTCCAGCGTGCCCAACACGAAGCGCCCGGCATTCCAGATCTTGTTGGCGAAATTGCGGTTGGCTTCGACCTTTTTAGGGCTCAGATTCATGTCATTGCCCGGGGTGGAGCCCACTAACAGGGTGAAGCGCAGTGCATCGGTGCCCAACTCATCCATCAGGCCGAGCGGATCGATGACATTACCCTTCGATTTGCTCATTTTGGCCCCATCGCCGTCACGGATCAAACCATGCAGGTACACCGTATTGAACGGCACCTGGCCGGTAAATTCCAGACCAAGCATGATCATACGCGCCACCCAGAAGAACAGGATGTCATAGCCGGTTTCCATGGTGCTGGTTGGATAAAAGTAGTCCAGGTCGGGCGTCTTTTCCGGCCAGCCAAGGGTCGAGAAAGGCCACAGCCCGGATGAAAACCAGGTGTCCAGCACATCCTCATCCTGGTGAATTTTCGGGCTGCCGCAATTGGTGCATACTGTCAGATCGTGGCGCGAAGCCAGGGTGGCGCCGCAATTATCGCAATACCAGACCGGGATGCGGTGTCCCCACCACAACTGCCGGCTGATACACCAATCCTGGATGTTTTCGAGCCAGTTATAGTACACCTTGGTAAAGCGCTCCGGCACGATGCGAATCTGGCCATCGCGCACGGCTGCCAGCGCTTTTTCAGCCAGCGGCTTGATTTCGACAAACCACTGGGTGGAAATCATCGGTTCCACGATTTCACCACCCCGCTGGGAACGCGGCACATTGAGTGTATACGGCTGTTCTTTGATTACCAGCCCGGCGGCCTGCATATCCGCCCAAATCTTTTTGCGACACTCGAAGCGCTCCAGGCCGGCATACGGACCGCCGTTGTCATTGATAGCTGCATCCAGCGTCAGGATATTGATCACTTCCAGGCCGTGACGTTGACCGATGGCATAGTCGTTTGGGTCGTGTGCCGGCGTAATTTTGAGCGCTCCCGTGCCAAAAGCCCGGTCAACATATTCATCCGCGATCACCGGGATGGCGCGGTTGAGCATGGGTACCAGCACTTTGCGGCCTATCAGGTGCGCGTAGCGCTCATCCTCCGGGTGGACAGCTACAGCGGTATCGCCAAGAATAGTCTCCGGACGGGTTGTGGCCACCGGGATGAAGGTCTGCGGGTCATCTGCCAGGACGTATTTGAAGAAATACAGGAAACCTGGTTCTTCACTGTACTCCACTTCCAGGTCAGACACGGCGGTTTTCAACCCCGGCGACCAGTTGATCATGCGCGGACCGCGGTAGATGAGCTCTTTCTCGTACAGGCGGACAAAGGCTTCGCGCACGGCCTTGGATAAGCCCTCGTCCAGCGTGAAACGCTCGCGATCCCAATCGCATGAAGCTCCCAGCCGGCGAATCTGACGGGTGATCAGGCCGCCGTATTTTTGTTTCCAGGCCCAGGTGCGCCGTTCGAATTCTTCCCGCCCCAGCTCCTCGCGCTTGCGCCCTTCGGCTGCCAGCATTTTTTCCACCTGCAGTTGCGTGGCGATGCCCGCGTGGTCGCTCCCAGGCACCCACAGGGAGGGAATGCCTTTCATGCGATGATAGCGGATCATCAGGTCTTCCATGGCGACAAACATGGCATGCCCGAGATGCAGCTCGCCGGTCACATTGGGCGGCGGGATGGAGATGACGAACGGTTTACGCGCTGGATCAAAACCCGGTTTGTTGGGATCGTTGACCGGTTTGAAAAAGCCGCGCTTTTCCCATTCCTGGTAGATATGTTCTTCCACGGCATTAAAGTCATAGGCTTTTGGTAATGCGTTTTCAGTCATCCTTGCACCTCTCGCTTCTTTATTTTCTTTCGCTGTCGCAAGTGGACCGGGCTACCTGCGCTTAAAAAATGATCTTTGTTCCCTTAAATAAAAAACCCAATCGCCCAATGAGGACGAAAGGGATTCTTCCGCGGTACCACCTCGATTCGCCAAGCTGGAAAAGCTGGCGCACTCTCCCCGGACGATAATCCGGGTTACGCGCTAACGGGCTTACCCGTGCCGGTCTACTCTCCTAACGGGATTTCTTCGGCAAATGAACCAAACGACTTCGGCTGGAGTGCACTGTGGAGGCTTTCAGCCTACGGCGCTCCTTCTCTGGCAGATTACTGACCAGCCTACTCCTTTTGGCATTTCAATTATTAAGATTGCATCGATTATACCGAGTTCGGACAGCCGTGTCAATCTGAACGCGTTCATCTGCCGAGGAAATCACTCACCACCGCGGCTGGATAAGGTGTTGTGCTGCTCAATGCACCGCCATAATTCCCTCGCCGAAAGCCAACCAGAACAACCACATCTGGCTGTATAAAAGCGCCCGCCGGGATGATTCCAGCGCGCCGTAATCCAGGGCAGCCACCATCAGGCCAACTGTGATGCGTGCAAGGCCCGGCAGGTTCAAGACGGTCGATGTGGGCAGAAATGGAAAAAGCAACGCGTTCAACAGCAATATCCACACACCCGGACCCAGGCGGCCTTTCCAGAGCGACCGCAGGCTGGCGACCAGAGCAGCGGCGGCAGGGATGAGCGCCATAAACAGTACGACCAGCGAAAGCAGCACAAACAAGTAAACATCCTGCGTGAGATGCCCCCACCAGCCGCGGAAAGGGATCAACTCGAAAGAGCTCGCCAGCGCGCCTCCTGAACCGATACCCCAGCTACCCAACCAGAGGCGCATGATGAGTTGCCATAACCCAAAAGGCAACACTGCGGCGATGCCCCAGAGCAGGCCAGCTTTGCGCTGGCTGCTGGTGAGCATGGCAAGCGCGCAGGCGGCAGCAAAAACCAGGGTCAGTTCACGCGTCAGAACCGCCAACGCAAAAAACGGCAGGCTGCGCCAGATTCGCCCGCGGTCGAATAGCAGCACGCCCCACTGCACCAGTGCAAATGCCAGCGGTTCGGTCAAATCCAGGCGCAGCGAGAGCAGCAGTCCGGGAAAAGCCCCGTACGCCAGAGCGTACCAGCGGCTGCGGCCATGCCCCGCCAGGATCTTCTCAGTCGCCAGAGTGCCCAAGATCAGGCTGGCGAGATTGATTAGAATTAACGTCCAGGGGATAGCGACTGGGTTTCCCAGAGCAAGCACCCGGGCGAGCAGCGGGTAGAGGATGCGCTGGTAGCGGTAGGCCGGTATGTCCAGGTAAGGGGCTGCTCCAACCGGGTCGAGCGCAATCTGGTAGGCGAACTGACCGTCATAGCCCATTTCATAAACGCCTCGTGCCGGGTCGAATTGCCGGCCAATCATGACAAAAGCCATGGGGTCCCAGGCATTACGCGCCAACGTAAACAGCACATACCCCAGCGCCAATAGCGTTGTGAGCATCCAGGGCCGCAGCCAGCTTGCCGATTGAAAGAGTTTTTTTATACTTGCAGGTGCATCCATAAGGGAAAAAATCCAAACGCCTGGCGAATCAAAGGTCTGCGGGCATGCAATATCTAAAAAAGTCTACTTGAATCTCTCGTCAATGTCGAGCACTTTTACCGTCCTCTTGTTGATCCTTGACTCAAAAATGCTGAGGCGTTGCGAGGTCAAAATGCGCAGATTATCTGCCATATCTGATTGTTGACAGCACGATTTGCGAGAATGGCTGGTTCTACCGCCAGTTGGCCAAAATCCAACGTTTTTTGGCAATTTTGGGCTTTGTGCCGTTTTCAACGATCTGCGGGTTAAATGTAAATTCTTGACAAAACAAGTATATATTCTACAATTGGAGAGCACTTTAGGTTGCGTATTCGATGGCTGTATCCTTACACACAAAGCAAGCTCGGGGCAGAGTGAGGAATTTGCATGAGAAAAGTAATTTTGTTCAATTTAATGACCCTTGACGGGTATTTTGAAGGTCCGAACCACAATATTGACTGGCACAACGTGGATGCTGAATTCAATGAATTCGCCATCGAGCAAATTTCCAATACGGATGGGTTGATATTTGGCCGGGTAACCTATGAACTTATGGCGGCTTATTGGCCTACCCTGGAAGCTATTCAGGGTGACCCGCTTGTTGCTGATTGGATGAACAAATTGCCAAAATATGTATTTTCGCGCAAACTGGATCGGGTTGATTGGGCTAATTCTCTCCTGATAAAAGGCGATGCGGTCGTTGAACTCCGGAAGATCAAGGAGCAACCAGGCAGAGATCTGTTTATCTTCGGCAGCGCCGACCTTTCAACCACCTTGATTCAAAATAACCTGATCGATGAATACCGCATCATCATCAACCCAATTTTGCTTGGTCAGGGCACGCCAATGTTCAAAGGGTTGAAAGATCCAATCAGGATGCAACATATACAAACCCGGTCGTTTCGCAACGGAAACGTGCTCCTGTATTACCAGCCGGTCAACAAGGCTGTGTAAAATACTCTCAAACCTGAGACACGGAGTGCACTATGGAACCGCAGACGCAAATCAACCTCACCGCCATCTACTCGGAAGATCGGGGGTCGCAAAACAGCGCTTTTCATGATTTGATCCTGGAAACAGACCAACCAGTGCCATGGGCGTACGATGCCTGGGATGAGCTGGTAATTGCGCTCAAACACCGTGACAACCATGTACGCGCCATTGCGGCTCAAGTGCTCTGCAATCTGGCCAAATCTGACCCACAAAAACGGATGTTGAGAGATTTCCCGGCGCTGCTGACCCTCACGCATGATGAGCGTTACGTGACCGCCCGCCATTGTATGCAGGCTTTGTGGAAGGTCGGTGTTGCGGGAAAGGATCAGCTCAAACCTTATCTGGATGGCCTGACTGCCCGCTTCGCTGAATGCGCGACAGAAAAGAACGGTACCCTCACCCGTTACGACATTTGCCAAAGCCTGAAGAATACCTATGACGTTGTTCGTGACGAAGCCATTAAAGAAACCGCGCTCAGACTGATCGAAACGGAGCCAGATTTGAAATACCGAAAAAAGTATGCCGGCCTGTGGAAGAGTAAAGCCTGAGATTCTGAACCTTAAAACATGGGATTTATGTTATTTTAGTATTGACTTAATTAAGTAGATACTGTATTATACCGACATGGATAAATTTTCTGCCCTCGGTGACCCAAACCGGCGCCGTATCGTCGAATTGCTCGCCAACCATGGCCCGCTGACTGCCACCGAAATCTCGGAGAAATTTTCCGTCAGTCCGTCAGCCATTTCTCAGCACCTTAAAATCCTGCGCGAAGCAGGCCTGATCCAGATGAAAAAAAAGGCCCAGAAACGCATCTACGCCATCGACTCAGCCGCCGTGCATGAAATGGAAAATTGGGCCAAGAGGCTAACTGCCCGCTGGGAACAACGCTTCGATGCGCTGGAAAGAATAATCGAGGCAGAAAAACGCAAACAAGCTTAGTGGTAATGAAAGGAGAATTTTAATGGTTACCCAAAATGTATCCGACCTCGTAATCACCCGCGTCTTCGATGCCCCTATCGAGCAAGTTTGGAAAGCCTGGTCTGAGCCTGAACGCATCATGCGCTGGTGGGGTCCGCAAGAATTCACCTCTCCATCCTGCACCATTGATTTTCGGGTGGGCGGGAAATACCTGTTCTGCATGCGCTCCCCCGAAGGGCAGGATTACTGGTCAACCGGAGTCATCCAAGAAATTGTCCCGTTGGAGCGGTTGGTCTATACGGACAGTTTCGCGGACGCTGCCGGTAATGTTGTGCCGGGCTCCCATTATGGCATGGGTGACGATTTCCCCAGTGAACTGGTTGTAACCGTACTGTTTGAAGAGTTGCCCGGCAAGACCAAAATGACTCTCAAGCACGCCGGGTTTCCGCCGGGTGAAATGAAGGAAATGGCCGGTCAGGGTTGGAGTACCTCCTTCGACAAAATGGCCGACAGCTTACTGGTATAAGGAGATTGAAATGTCTAAACTAAACGTGATTGTTGAACCTGGCAAACAGGAAATGCTGTACACACGCACTTTCGCTGCGCCGCGCGACCTGGTGTATAAAATCTACACCGATCCCAACCTCGTCCCGCAGTGGTGGGGACCGCGCTACCTGACCACCTACGTGGACAAGATGGAGGTTCGGCCCGGCGGATTATGGCGCTACGTACAACACGACCCTCAGGGCAACGAATATGGCTTTCACGGCGTGTACCATTCGCTTACCCCCTCCGAGGAGATTGTTTCGACCTTCGAATTTGAAGGCATGTCCGGGCATGTGACCCTCGATACCGTGAAATTCGAAGAGGTGGACGGCAAAACAACGCTCATTGGGCAGTCCGTCTTCCAATCCGTGGCCGACCGTGACGGGATGGTCGAATCCGGAGCAGAAAGCGGCATGGTGGAAATGATGGACCGCCTCGAGGAAATACTGGCCAGGGTTAGCGCTTAAGACCCGGCCAATCCATAAAGGTGCACTGCGGGCCATCGGATCAAGCCGTTGCCCGCAGTGCCTTCGCGCTTGTCGATTATGGAGCAGCTATGTGCCGAAACATAAAGGTCCTCTACAATTTCGATCCGCCGGCTACGGAAGCTGACATTCAGGCCGCTGCAGTGCAGTATGTCCGAAAGATAAGCGGCTTCAGCAAGCCGTCAAAGGCCAATGAAGCAGTTTTCAAGGCCGCAGTTGACGCAGTCGCCATTGCCTCGGCAGAATTGCTGCGAAAACTGGAGACCAACGCCCCGCCACGCAGCCGCATCCTGGAAATTACCCGGGCGCAGGCCCGCGCAGCGCAGCGTTTTCACAGAGAGGAACCCTCATGAGAAAAGTGGTGGTATCCCGGTTCGTAACCCTGGACGGCGTGATGGAAGCGCCGCATAATTGGTCGTTCCCTTATTGGTCCACTTCCGTGACACTCAAGGGCCGCCCTGGCCGGGGTAATCGTCCCAAAAAGAAATCCTAAAAACAACAAGGATAAACTAATAGCCAGCTTGAGTCGCATCTAGAGTATTTATATTTAATAATCCCTTAAACATCAATATTATCTTTTCCCAAGCATTGTTCCCCATTTCCACTGTGCTCTTCCAAGCACTACCTTTATCATCACCCGAGGAAACATATACCAGCATTACTTCTTTTCCCCCTAATTCTTTTCGCATTGTTGGTACTTCTTCCATACCAAATCTTATCATCCTGCTGTTATCAAAATACCCTATCCATTTTCTTCTCTCCTCAGACACTTCAAACTTCCCATCATCTCTCGGAGACAGACGAAAATTTTGAATATAGGAAAATCTACCTCCCAAACCGATTCTGGTCCTAAGTATTACATTCTGTCCGGCAGATTGTATGCCCACCACCCTTCCATACCCCACATACTTTTCCTCATTATTTGAATCTAGCCCGGTAGCATCAAACCTCCACAAACCGCAACTGGCTTTCTCCCCGGTGTCCTTCATTATAAAACTGTTACATTTTGTCCATCCAATATTTAAAATCAAACCCCCTCCAACTACCAATAAAACTAGAACTACAAAAAACGTTCCCCATAAAGCTGTTTTCCTCACTCTTTCAGTATATCAAAATCACCCAACCTACTCATCAAACCCCACTATACCTATCCTCGCTAGTTTAGAAATATTTTCTTCGCCATGTTCCAAAGGCAAAGTACCATTCGTAGACAATATCTCCTCAAAATATGCTTTAGGTGACTCCACTCCTCCCGCATACTGACTTTTTAACATCTCAAAAAGAGCTTCATCTCCTTTCAATTTTTCTAGTAAGGCCATATCTTTGGGTGGAAAGTAAGAAGAACCATTCTCAATTATCTGAGCCAACACTAACAATACAACCTTCTTCGTCTGGCCATTTAACAGCCTCTGAACATACTCGTCTTTATTAAAAGGGAATGCCACATTTTTTCCAAAATACCTTACATCATCATACAGACTTGAGTGAAAGATCGCCCCCACCATCGAGTTAGTTCCAACTAAATCATATCCACCATAAACCACCACCTTCTCTCCTCTAGCGTCTTTCATTCCCAGTGCCCCCACAAAGTACCCCACCCCGTTTTCATCCTTTACCTTAGTTAATCCAAGGAAAACCGCATTATAAAACTCTGATCCGGTAACGAAATCACCATCTCTGGTTTCAGTAGCATAGACATAACCCAAATCCTGTGTCTCACTCAGTATGTTTCCATTGATATCCCTCGGTCTGCTATCACCCTTGTACTCCGAAAAACTCCATAAATTACCTTCAGTTAGTTGGTTTAGTTCTTCATCGGTAAGATTGTAATACCAATCCACATTTACTTTAATTTCCTCAGGGGTCATCACCTCACCTCTTGCAAACTCTGTTCTGACTACTACTTCTGTTGGTGTTATCTCCGCCGTTGGTGTCACTTCCAGAGTTGGTGTCTCGCTCACTCCGGGCTTGTTTCCGTCACGCTTGGCTGGAATGGTGTCTCAGTTGCGCCCAACTCCACTGTCTCCGTCACTCTTGGTTGTGTCTCCGTTGCCGTTATGTTGGGTGTCACAATCTCCACACTAAAGCCACAAGCCGAAAGTATCATCCCTCCAACTATCACCGCTGCCGCCACATTCTTTCTGGACAGCACTCCGTGAACAACTTCGTTTAAACTTACCTTCTCCCTGTTATTTCCCAAGATCTCCTCCCGCACCTTCTCCATCTCTTTTCGGTAATCTTTAATTTGAAAAGCTACGGCTGGGTATGTGTCCTCGGCGATATCCGAAACTACCTTCATCTTTGCTTCGGTCAAAGCCATCGAGTAGATCAACTCTTCTTTAGTGGACAGCTCTGTATGTCGCCTAGGTTTTTGTCAACTTACCGGTTATAACTTTCCCGCAGTTCCCGCACCAATCGTTCTATTTGCTGCATGTCAGCCTGCTCGGGCATGCCGCCGGTAATCGCCTTTCGTTCCATGGCCAGCATGGCCTGCGCGAGTTGATCAGCTCCCAGATAGCCTGCATCCGTTTTCAACTGGTGGGCGCATTCACGCAACTGCGGCGCATCGCCCGCCCGCCAGGCTTCCTTTAAAGAAACAAATTTTTCGTCCAAATTCTTAAATAATAGCCCGATGATTTCTTCCCGGTCATCTCCCAGTTCGTCCAGAATGCGCGCTGGCTGCATCCCGCCCATCACAGGTTCACTCGCTGCTTCATCCGGGGATAAGGCTGCATGTTTGGTGAGCACTGCTGCCAGCCGATCATTTTGAATCGGTTTGGTCAGGTAATCATCCATGCCGGCAGCCAGGCACGCGGCCAAATCCTCTTGATAGGCATAGGCGGTCATGGCTACAATGCGCGGTTGGCGTTCGACCGACAATTCAGCCCGGATGCGACGGGTGGCTTCCAACCCGTCCATGTCAGGCATGCGCACATCCATCAACACCAGATCGTAGGGCTGGCGGCGTACCGCTTCCACTGCTTCCAGGCCGTTGGCCACCGTGTCGATCTGATAACCCAGCCGCTCAAGGAAACGCACCGCCACGCGTTTGTTGACCGGATTATCCTCCGCCAACAAAATGTGCAGCGGGTGGCGCATTGAAAATGTAGCATCGAATATAGGGATATGGGGTTTCGCCGCCAGACTTTGCCCAACCGCAGCCTGGCCGGTTAATATACCTGACAGCAAGTCGTATAACTGAGTGGGACGAATGGGTTTATTTTGAATAGCGGCAAATAACGGCCGGTCTGATTCCGCCGAACGCTGCCCCATTGACGACAGCAGGACCATGGGAGTCTGGTCCAGTTTCAATTGCTGCCGGATGCTGCGCGCAAGTTCAGCCCCATCCATATCCGGTAAATTCATATCCAGCAGGATGAGATCGACATCAGGAGACGAACGCAGCCAGGAGAGCGCCTGTGCCGCCGACTCAACCGCATCGACCTTTATCCCCCAGGCTTTCATTTGATTCAGCAAGATCGTCCGGTTGGTGGCAGTATCGTCCACGACCAATATGCGCTTGCCCACCAGTAGATCACCGCGGAAACCAGGTTGAGCGCCTGGCGGTTGGTTGGCCTTTTCCACCTGTATGATGAAGTGGAAGGTCGAGCCTTTTCCTTCCTGGCTTTCAGCCCAGATGCGCCCCTCCATGATATGAACCAACCGGCTGCTGATGGTTAGCCCTAGACCCGTGCCGCCGTAACGCCGCGCAATGGAAGCGTCAGCCTGGGTAAAAGTTTCGAAAACTCGATCGAGCTGGCGTATCGGGATGCCGATGCCGGTATCCGTCACCGAGAAATGCAGCTTGATTTCGTCGTCCTGCTCGCTTTCAACTTCCGAACGTACGATCACCTCACCCTGATCGGTGAATTTGACCGCATTGGAAAGCAGGTTGACCAGAACCTGGCGCAGGCGAGTCGGGTCGCCCCGCACCCAGTCAGGCAGGTTCTCGGCTGGGGCATAATACAATTCGAGATTTTTAGCAGAAGCTTGCGGCGCAAGAATATCCAGCGCATCTTCCACGCAGCCTTCCAGGTTAAAGGACTGGGTCTCAAGCTCCAAACGGCCGGCCTCGATCTTCGAAAAATCGAGGATGTCATTGATCGAGGTCAATAGCGTGTCGCTGCCAGCCCGAATGGTGCTGACAAACTCGCGCTGCTCGGCATCCAATCGCGTGTCCTGCAGCAGACTGGTCATCCCAATCACAGCATTCAACGGGGTGCGAATTTCATGCGACATCGAAGCCAGAAAGAGCGATTTTGCCCGGGTGGCCTCTTCGGCAGCGTCTTTTGCCTGCCGCAGACTCTGCTCCAACTGTTTGGTTTCAGTGACGTCATGCAGCAGTACCAACCGCCCGGCTGGCCGGCCGTACCAGGACGCCAAGCGGAAGGAGCGCAATTCAAACTGAACTGCTTCCCCATCACGGGTGATTTCGATATCTTTCTGGAAGCGTTCAGGCTGCGAGATCCCAGCCCGCAGTTCCGGGGTAAGCGGCAGCAATTCCTCGAGCGGCTGGCCGATCACCTCCACCGCTTTGACCCCAAACAACGCCTGGGCAGCGGGGTTGAGATCCAATACTCGGAAGCGGCGATTGATCACAATGACGCCATCATCCATAAATTCGATCGCCAGGTCGCGCGCTTCAGGCACCACGTCTAGCAGGCGGTATTGGAATACGCTGATAGCCAGAAATGGCAGACTGCTGACCAGGGCAATGGAGGTAAAATCCAGGCTTGGCAAAGGAATCAACCCTGATAATATTAACAAAATCACGCCAACTGGAACAATTCCGCCCAGCATGAAAACAAAAATTTGGCGGCGGCGAAAGCCAGAGGAAATTTTAAAATAACGGACAATCAGGATTAGCGAGATAAGCGCAATCAGTAACGAATACGCCGAATTGAAGTAATACCAAAACCGCGGCGTAAATCCCAGAACAATGAATCCCTGCGCAATCTCCAGGCGCGGGTTAGTGTAATACCAGCCGTGGAACGGGTTGGAAAAAAGCATAACCAGCGTGATGAACGGATGGACAAGCAAAAATGGCAGCAGTTTGAGCACCCGCCGTAACGAGATACCGGTATATTCCATAACGAACGCCAGCAAACTAATTGGAACCATAACGATCCCAATATATTTCAATACAAAAAAGACTTGCTTCAAACGCAGCAGTAAATTAACCACTTCGAACAGGTAAAACAAAGACCAGATGCCAATTCCCGTTGCCAATGAACCAAAAAACCGTGCTGCCGGAATGGTGCGCTTGAGCAACGAATAAGCTGCCAGAATGAAGGAAATCACTGTGGCAAACAACAGCACCAGCATGTACGGGATGACTTGTGCGTTCATAACAGAAGAAAGGGGGTGTTTCTGGCAGGTTTAGCGATGGATGGTCAAGCCGCGGCGTTCGATCTTGCGGATTCCGGCAAGCGAGGTCTTCACGCAGCGCTGTAAATCCAGAAATGCCAGGCGGTTCAGCGATTTCAGCGCCCGCAGGCCTTCATCGCTGATCCGGTTACAGTAGCTGAGATCCAAATGCTCCAATTTTTTGAGCGCCGCCAGGTGGGAAAGTCCCTGGTTGGTGATGTTGCATGATGATAAATTCAGGCGGGTAAGTCGAGGTAACGCCTCAAGCCGCGCCAACCCGGCATCGGTGATCTTACGATTTTCGGCCAGGTTCAAATAGGTCAATCCCGGCAGGCTGCTGACCGCTTTGACCAGCCGGTATAACTCCTCATCATCGATGTTTTTGACCTGCAGGTAGATCTCATTTTGGGGTGGGATGCTCAGCCGGCCTGGTCCCTGATCAAATTCGACCCATTCCTGGGTGGTCGCTCCCAATGGGCGGAGGTAAACCGTCACCGGCAGGTCGGTTTCGAACGTTGCAATGGGTAAGGTTTCAGTCATAGTACCTAATTATAGAAGATAAATACCGTTTGTGAACAAATACGCACTTTAGTGCCGACCGATTTTCAATATCATAAGATTATCAACCCCACCCATCCCGCCCCAATCTTGGGGCGGGCTTATCTTATCGAGTGTTTTTGCGCCGCCAAGGCGGTGCAAAAACACTCGAAGTTCATATACTCCCCGCTCCCCGAAAGATTGGGCGTCAGAAAAAAGCAAGCCGAAAACCGGGGAGCGGGGTCGGGGGTGAGGGGCAAAGCAACGTTTGTCACCTGGGTTGTGAATGCACTCAGAAAAGCAGCGGATAATTTTTAAGGCTGTAAGTACGCTGGCCACCCTCATGATAGGGATGGTTCGCGAGCCGCCCCTACTCAATTCTTTCTAGAAATAATTATCCCGCCAGGACTTTACGCACCTCGTCCAGATGTCCGGCGCTGCCGAGTTTTTCATTTTTGCTGGCAATGAACCTGGCGTATTCACCCATGAAAACCTTGCCAACCGGGCGCAGGTCAAAATTCTCCGGTTGCTCCAGGAAATATTCCCGGTGGACGCGCGTCCAGACCAACCGGCCGTCGGTATCGATGTTCACCTTGGTCACGCCGAGTTCAGCGGCGCGTTTGAATGAGTTTTCGTCCACGCCCTTGGCGCCTTTAAGCTGTCCGCCGGCAGCATTGATGCGCTGCACTTCTTCCTGCGGCACCGAGGAACTGCCGTGCATCACCAGCGGAAAACCGGGCAGGCGCTTTTGAATTTGCTCCAACACATCGAAGCGCAACCCCTGCGTCCCACTGAACTTGTAGGCGCCATGGCTGGTGCCAATAGCGACTGCCAGCGAATCGCAGCCTGAACGCTCCACGAATTCAAGGGCGCGTTCCGGGTCGGTCAATTTAGCGTCAGCTTCAGACACAGCCACATGCTCTTCGACGCCGCCCAGCTGCCCAAGTTCGGCTTCCACCACAATGCCTTTGGCATGCGCAGCGTCCACCACCCGCCGAGTCGTGGCAATATTTCCTTCAAAATCCTCACCGCTGGCATCGATCATAACCGAGGAGTAGAAACCGCTGTTGATGCAGTCATAACAAGCTTCTTCGTCGCCGTGATCGAGGTGCACGGCAAAAATGGCATCCGGGAAGACCTGGTCAGCGGACCGGATGAGCCCCTCCAGCATGATTTTGTTGGTGTACGAGCGCGCGCCCTTGCTGATTTGAATAATGAACGGCGCTTTGCTGTCCAGATTACCGCGGAACAACCCCATGAGCTGCTCCAGGTTATTGATATTGTAGGCGCCGATGGCATATTTGCCGTAAGCGGCTTCGAATAATTTCTTGGTGGTAACAATCATTTGGAAGACTCCCTCTGTCCATGATTTTAAGAAGTTGAAATCAGTCGGGGACAATTATATCGCCATTTCAGGCCATCCTCGCTTTGATTGGGCCGGATTGTCTGAACCACCCGAAATAAAATCCATCCATGAAAATACTTTACATCCTGCGCCAGAAGTGTATAATATCGCCTTGCTGGAAAGTTAAACGTTCTGGCAACATTTGCATTTTGCATGCAGCCTGGGGCACGGCACAGAGGTTTACCTCGAAAGGTCGGTAACCAACTCCCGTGTCCTTTTTATTTGCCAGCAACCGTCATTGAACTACCCGGAGCGGGATTTTATCCTGGCTTCGAACCTAATTTTTGTCAGAGTGAGGATATTAAGAGTGTCGCTTTATTCGATTGAAGATGTTCGGCGGTTGGTGGAGGCTGCGCAGCAGCCTGAGACTCCTTTCTTGATATTGGATGGCGCGGCTGTCCGCGAAAATGCACGGCGTTTCAAAGCGGCTTTCCCCGACGGGCAGGTGTTTTTTGCAGTAAAAGCCAATAATGATCCAACCGTGTTACAAATCTTCAACGAAGAAGGCCTGCACTTCGATGTCGCCTCGTGGGGCGAGATTCGCCAATTGGCCGGGTATGGCGTGTCAGCCAGCCGCATGGTTTTCAGCGCCCCCACCAAGCTCCCGCGCGATATCGCCCGGGCCTATGAATACGGGCTGCGCCGTTTCTCCTTCGATACCCGTATCGAGCTGGAAAAACTTGCCAGGCTTGCGCCCGGCGCTCAGGTGATCGGGCGGGTGGCCGTGGATAACAACGGCAGTCATTGGCCGTTGGAACGCAAATTCGGCATCGAGCCCGGCCAGGAAGTGGAACATATGTTGTACGCCCGGGAACTTGGGCTGGAACCGTACGGCTTGACCTTCCACGTTGGGTCGCAGAACAAAGACCCGCAGGCCTGGGTGCGCGCCCTGGAACGGCTCAGCCCGATCTGGAATGAACTGGAAGACAGAGGCATCCAATTGCAGGTGATCGACGCCGGAGGCGGATACCCAACCCACTTCCATGAAGCGGTCCCGGGTGTGGAAGAAATAGCAGCCGCCATCCGCTCAGCATTCGAGCGGTTATATGGCAACAAAGCCAAATTATGGGTCGAACCCGGCCGCGGATTGGTCGGGAATGCCGGAATCATGGCAGCGACGGTCATCAACCGCGCAACACGCGGCGAACGCGAATGGTTGTACCTGGATGTCGGCGCCTTCCAGGGGTTGATCGAGGGCCTGGATTTCTACGGCTTTCAATACCCGGTAATCAGCGAGCGCAACAGCGAGCCGCTGGCGCCGTTTGTACTGAGCGGCCCCACCTGCGACAGCGCGGACGTGATTCACCACCAGGCCATGCTTCCGGCTGGCATCACCCTGGGCGACCGGGTGTACGTACTGACGGCTGGGGCTTATTCCAATTCGATGGAACGCTACAACGGGATTGAGTTTCCGGAGACGGTGGTTGTCGGGCTGAATTAACCCTGCTCCACCCGTTTAACCATATTGATATTGGTAATTTCATAGCCCATTTTCTCGTACAGTGCACGGGCGGTCGTATTATGTCCAAAAACGTGTAGCGCAATGGACTTTATGCCTTGCGCCCTGGCGCGATCTTCTAATGCCGCCAGCGCCTGGGCGCCATATCCGCGCCGGCGCTGCTCGGGATTGACATAAAAATCATAAATAAACCAGGTCGAGTCGGTGGAGCCAGGCAAAGGGGCATACCAGATCATGCCGACCGGCGCACCGGTCTCCCGGTCAATAAGGGTGCGGAGGAAATTTTCGGGGGTATCCAGGCCTTGCGGCAGATATTTATTGAATTCCTGCCGGGAGCGTTCGAGCGCCCCTTCTTGCGGCCAATTCCCGGCTTTGACTTTGTCATCGGCGTACTCCGCGACGCTGCGTTCCAGATAAACCTGAAATTCGGCAGGCGACATCGGCTGCAATTTGATCATAAGAAAATCTTCCCCTTTTTTTTATCCACACGCTGTACAATGAGTTAGAACATTCTTTTTATTTGCAACTTTGTCGATTGCACATCCGGGTGCAATATGAAAGAATGGACGTATTCATTCCGGTTAAAGTCATTTTCACCATTCCAGCCCAAAAACACTGCTGAGAACACCCTCATGCACCAACGCATTAACGGACTATCCATTGTAGCACTGGCGTTGATCGCTATGGGTACCTTTACCATTCTCTCTGTCCACCGCGCGCCCGCCCGCACGGCGGCTGCCGCGATGCCGCTCGTCCTGGCGGCGACGCCCACCCTTACCCCCTTTCAACCTTTACCCACCCCCACCCCTCTTCCAACAGCAGTTGAACTGCCGCCGGTGGTTAACGAAGATCCGCCCGATCGCCCGGAAGATATTCGCTTGCCGTATGACGATTATATCCTTACCCAAAAGACGCACGGCGCTGCTTACGGCGACGCGGCCATCGACCTGGCCGCCGGTCCCGGGATGGACATCCTCTCGCCCATCAGCGGGCAGGTGACCCGAAACGGCTTCGACATCTACGGTAACTCCATCCTGATCATCGAAAACGAAGTCTGGCAGGTAAAACTGCTGCACGGCGCTTTCTACCCGGCAGAAGGGGACTGGGTCGGCATTGGTAATCCCATTGGTGCAGAAAGCAACATCGGCTACACCTATGACATCTACGGGCGATCATGCTGGCGGCGCAGTTGCGGCTTTCATACGCATATGAACATCGTCGACCGGCGCACCGGCCAGAATGCTGATTTGATGAAACTGCTCAACCCTTAAAACATCGTCGCTGCTGAATTACCACGCGGCATAAAGGCCGGCTCGTCGATGTGCGATGGCATGATCCAAACATTCCATTTATTGTCGGCTGGGTACGTTTCGGACTGGCGCAGATGTATTGACGCGCTGAACGTTCGAACCGTATAATCTTGTAGGTATCGCTCTGAGCAAGTGAAGCGGCCTGGAGGTCCACGCTTGATGAAAAATCGCCTGACGATGGTTATCCTGATAGCCTTGCTGGTTACTTTACTGGCTGGCGCTTGCAAACCTACACCCACCCCCGCGCCGCCCACCGAAACGCCGGCCCCTCCCCCGCCCACGATAACCCCCGAACCGCCAACCGCAATTCCTCCAACAGTTACCCCGACCGATGTTCCTTCTGGCGAGGGGACTATCTTTACCAGGCTGGATATGATCACAACCACCACCGGTTGGGCGTTGACCACCACCACAGTGGTGCGAACCATGGACGGCGGTGCGAATTGGACAGATGTCGCTCCGGCTGACTGGAACGATGCAATGCTGCCGACTTCTGCATTTTTCCAAAACGAAGATCATGCCTGGCTGGCTCAAACCGATCCAGTGGATTTTGAACGCGGGGTGTTCTACCACACCAGCGACGGCGGCGCCTCCTGGAAGCGCTATGACGTCCCCTTCGGCGCGGGTACAATGAGTTTCGTGGATAACGTCAACGGCTGGATTATGGTCGGGCTGGGCGCTGGCGCCGGGTCGCAGGCCATTGCCATTTTCGCCACGCACAACGGCGGCGCAACCTGGACGGAGACTTACCGCCGCGATACCGGCGAACCCGAACCAGCCGGTGAAATCCCGCTTGGCGGCTCTAAACAAGGCATCACCTTCCGCGATTTGCAGCACGGCTGGGTGGCGGGCAGCGTTCCGGCCGACAACATTGTATATCTATACGCAACCGAAAATGGCGGCGTCAATTTCCAGCAGCAGGATATCCCCATGCCGGACGGCATTTCCACCGCCATGTTGTCGCTGGAAGCGCCCATTTTTTACACGAATATGGATGGTCTGCTGCCAGTCCTTCTATTTACCCCGGATGCTTCAGCCACCGTGTTCTATACCACTGCCGATGGCGGACTATCCTGGACGCCAACTTCGCCGGTACCCGTTCTCGGAAGTTATTCTGCGCCTTCCCCGGACAATTTCATAGTCTGGGATGGCAACACGCTCTACCACAGCAACGACCAAGGCCAATCCTGGGATGCTGTCACGCCTGATACCAATCTCGAGGGGATGATTGCCGCTTTGGATTTTGTGGATGAGCAAAACGGCTGGGTCACCTGGATGGATGGTGACGGGGATGCCGGTCTGTATCGCACGACCGACGGCGGCCAAACCTGGACGGTTCCGGCTCCCTAGGCGGCAGGCAGACGGGCAGCGGCGATTGCTTTCAGGTGGTCCGGGCTGGTGCCGCAGCAGCCCCCGATCACCTGCGCTCCGGATGCGATCCAGGTTGGCGCCGCATCGGCCATTTGCTGCGGGGTGGTCTGGTACACCACATTCCCCAGGTCATCCGTGATTGGCAAACCGACATTCGGTTTGAACCAGATCGGCAGGTTGGTTGCAGCCTGAAGTTCCCGCAGTGCAGCCAGGTTATCTGCCAGGCTGCGCCCGCAGTTGATTCCCAAAAGATCTACTCCCGAGTCATTCAAAGCCCTGGCAGCCTTGGCAGGTGAAACGCCCATCATGGTCCGGGTGCCGCGGTCATAACTAAACGAGCACACCAGCGGCAAATCGCAAACCGAACGCACACCGCGCACTGCTGCAGTCGCTTCGCCCAGGTCGAACTGAGTTTCGATGACGATCAAATCCACGCCGCCCGCTGCGAGAAAGCGCGCCTGTTCGGCAAAGGCCACTTCTGCATCCGCCGCAGCCAGCGGACCGTAAGGATCGAGCATTTGCCCCGTCGGCCCAATCGATCCGGCAACGAACGCTCCGCTGCTTTCAGCGGCCTGCCGTGCCAATTTGGCCGCAGTGCGGTTGATCTTCTCGGTTTCCTCGGCCAGACCCATGTTTGCAAGATGCAGCCGGCTGGCGCCGAAGGTACAGGTTAACAGAATTTCAGCGCCTGCAGCGATAAAATCTTTGGCAAGCGTCAGGATGGCTTGCGGATTTTCCAAAACCCAGGCTTCGCCTGATTTTCCATCCGGCAGGCCGCGCTGCTGCAAGTTGCTGCCGGTCGCTCCATCAGCAATGATTATTTTTCCAGATTGAATAGCATCAAGAAATTTATTGGTCATTTTCTGCTTCACCTTGAGAGAATAGTTCGCCTGACCTTGCTGCTTCTCGTCGCTCGGCGATCATACGTTGAACGTTAGGGAAGGGATGGCTGGCGTGTGGGAATGGAAGCGCCGCAACAAATTGCTCTTGAAATTCGGTTTCCAGCGGAGCGGTGATGTGTTCCGTCCAACGAGCCACCTGCGCGGCTTCGGTCCGGCTGGATTTATTCAACAGCGCAATGCGCGCGCCATCGCCGGCAGCGTTGCCAACTGCAATGACCCGATCCAGCGGGCAATCGGGGATCATGCCAATGATCATGGCGCGCTGCCGGTCGATCAAGCTGCCAAAAGCGCCTGCCAGCACAATTCGGTCAACCTGCTGCACGCCGCGTTCTTTCATCAGCAGTTGAGCGCCTACATACAATGCAGCCTTGGCAAGCTGCACTGAGCGCACGTCGCCCTGGGTCAACACAATCGGGCTGCCGGTGACGGACTGTTCTGCAGTCGCCAGAACAAATGCTGGTTGGCCTTTCGGTCCGCGAATCAGCCGCGGAGAGTTGCGTTTTGAATTGAATTTCCCGGAAGGCTGCACCAATCCGGCCATAAATAATTCGGCAACTGCCTCAAGAATACCCGAGCCACAGATTCCGCGGGCCTGGATTTGTTCGTCCGGCAGCTCGACGCTCCAATGTTCCTGACCAATAACTTTGATGGCTACTTCCAGCGTATGCGGATCGATGCGCACCCGTTCAATGGCGCCAGGCGCAGCCCGCATGCCGTGCGTGATTTGCGCGCCTTCGAAGGCCGGGCCGGTCGGGCTGGATGCGCATAACAGGCGTTCCCGATTGCCAAGCAGAATTTCACCATTGGTGCCGACATCCACGATCAGGACGATATCATCCTGCTTATGCGGCTCCTCTGCCAGAATAACGCCAACGTTATCGGCGCCGACATAACCTGCCTCTAACGGCAATACATGCACGCGCGCTCCCGGGTTAAATTTCAGTCCAAGATCGCGGGCATTCGCATCCACCGCTCCACCGGCGACAGGCGCAAACGGCAAATGCCCGAGCTGAGCGGGATCGAGTCCGAGGGCCAGGTGGTGCATGACCGAATTGCCAACCAGGACACAATCAACAATGTCTTCCGCCGCGGCATTGGCTTGCGCTGTTGCCTGCGCCGCCAGTTCGTTGATCGCATGGATCACTGCACGGTGTAGCCGCTCGCGTCCGTTCGGGGTTTCTACGGCATATGATATGCGCGACATGATATCGTCGCCGTAAGTCACCTGCGGATTCATCGCTGAGGTTGTCGCCAGCAGTGCTCCGCTATGCAAGTCACACAGGTAGGCTGCCAGCGAGGTGGAACCAATGTCCACAGCCAAGCCAAGCGGGGTATCATGCAGTCCGGCTTGCACCCGGATGACCGCCTGGTCATTCCAGATGGTCAGGGATACCTCCCCATGCCCCTCCCGCAGCGCAGCCGGCAATGATTTCAAGGCTGTAAGTTCGAAAGTTGGGGCTTTCAACCCAAAGCGCGATTCAAGCAGCGCCAGGATGCGTTCCTGGTCAGAGCGGTCGCCCAATATCGGCGGATCGAGCGTCAGCAGCGCCATGCGAATAATGGGGTCCACCTGAATCACGCGTTCGGTGGCAGCCTTGCGCACAACTTGACGGTTTGCCTGGGCTTCCTCGGGCACGGTGACCAGTAGATCGCCCTTTACGTGTGCCAGACAACTCAAACGAACGCCGTTCGACAGTCCGCGCCTAGCACAAATCGACCGTTCATCCTGGTCAGCCGAACTGACGTGGTCTGCACTGGAGGTTAAGTCGTATTTGGCAAAACGGCCTTCTTCGATGATCACCTGGCATTTGCCACAGGTGCCTGCTCCGCCGCAAATGGATTCAATGCCCACCCCCAGACTGCGGGCAGCATCCAGCAGGGACAGCCCGGCCTTGACTTTCCCGGACTGCCCTGAGGGCTGGAAGACAACCTTACAGATCTCGGGCGAATCAGGTTTTAACAGCGGGGGCTCAAAAGGATTGGACATGCAGGACTATTGGAGTGATGCTGGATTCTAACATTTGCCGCGTAAACTGCGCCAAGGGATTATAGCCATTATAAATACGAAAGTCAAAAACAGCACCGTTGTGAACCTGTGCCAGTTAAATATGCTTGCTTAAAATTGACCCCTTGACAAATTTGTTTATAAGCTGTAATATTTCAATTAAGATAATTCAACATCAAAGGATTTAGTGTGCCCACCCATTACGTAGGTGACCCAACAGAAGTACTAGCCCTGGATACCTGGATCAAGCTGAATCGCTCGGTCGAATCACTGGTCAGCCGGGTCAACCAGAGCGGCACCATGGGCGGCCTGACACCCACTCAATTCGCTGTTGTTGAAGCACTTTACCATCTCGGCCCTCTGTCTCAGTGTCAACTGGCTGCCCGCGTGTTCAAGAGCAGCGGCAATATGACTCTGGTGGTGGACAACCTGGAGAAACTCGGGTTAGTGAGCCGGCAGCCGGATGCCAACGATCGCCGGGTAAGCTTTGTGGGCCTTACCCCGCTCGGCAAACAAACCGTCAGCATCATCTTCCCGCAACACGCCGCGTTTGTCACGGAGCTTTTTTCAGTCTTGACGCAGGACGAACAGCGCACGCTGGGAGAGATCCTGCGCAAGCTTGGCAAACAAGAAGGATAAAACGCCCTCTTTTTTTAGCCAATTATTTTGATGTTAAAATACTTAACAATAAGTATTATCAACCAATATTATCAATGTTCAAAGGAGAACTAAAACACCATGTCCTGGAAAATCGATTCCGCCCACTCAGAGATTAATTTCACTGTCCGCCATATGATGATTTCGAACGTGCGCGGCCGTTTCGAAGCCTTCACCGGTACCGTGGAATTCGATCAGCAGAATCCTGCCCATTCGAGCGTTGACGTCCAAATCGAGACTGCCAGCGTCAACACCCGTGAAGCCCAGCGGGATACCCACCTGCGCTCTGCTGACTTCTTCGACGCCGAGACCCATCCCTACCTGTCCTTCAAGAGCAAAAAGGTCGAGGTCGTGGATGACTCGCACGGCCGCATCACCGGTGACCTGACCATTCACGGGGTTACTAAAGAAGTTGTGCTGGATACCGAATTTAACGGTATGTCGCAGAGCCCCTGGGGGTTCAGCAGCGCCGGCTTCAGCGCCACAACCAAAATCAACCGCAAAGACTGGGGACTGGGCTGGAACATGGCGCTCGAGACTGGCGGCGTTCTGGTCAGCGATGAAATCAAAATCAACATCGACATCGAGATTATCGAAGAAAAAGTCGCTGAAACAGTCGCCTGACGCGTAGCTACCAACCACCTGTCATCACACAAAAAAAGGGAGGCAAATTGCTCGCCTCCCTGTAAAACTATAAAAAGGTGGGGGTCACACAAAATTCCAGGGCCGGTCGATCAAAAAAACGCGATAACCCAGACCGCTATCAATGTCGCCCGATCAGAGGTAAAAACACATTCTGCTTCGTGCCCGCCGGACAAAAGACAGACCCGGAATTACTGGCCGTTTGGTCGAGGGTATTACTGGCGCTGATTTGATACGTATAAAAAGACCCTAATTCAGGGTCGCCTCCGGCGCCAGG
>MGMG01000100.1 GCA_001796355.1 Chloroflexi bacterium GWB2_54_36
CCGTGTCTATTTCATCATCGGGCACGGGGGTTGATTATAAAATAACCAATTTTAATCATTCCCCGTGCCCCTACTTTTGGCGGACGGTTTTAATGAAACCATTTTTCACTATCAGCCCAATTGTTTGTCCGGGATGACCTATTCAGCTAAAAGTGCAACTGCTCAGAGCCGCGCGAGATGTTGTCCAGGAACTCCATGCGAGTCGCCATATTATTACGGAAGGCGCCTAACATGCTCGAAGTGGTCATGCGCGTATCATGCTTTTTGACACCGCGGATCATGGAGCACATATGAATAGCCTCCACCACAACCGCGACGCCGCGCGGGTGAAGGACCTCCATTAAAAAATCAGCAACCTGTCGCGTAAGCCGTTCCTGCACCTGCAAGCGGCGCGAGAACATATCCACTACCCTGGGAATCTTCGACAGCCCAATCACCCGTCCGCGCGGCATGTAGGCAACATGCGCCCGTCCAAGAAAAGGCAGCATGTGATGCTCGCATAGCGAGTAAAACTCGATGTCGCGCACGATGACCATTTCATCGTACTCCACCTCGAAAAGCGCATCATTGACCAAAGCGATCGGGTCAGTCCGGTAACCGGCCAATAATTCTTCGTACATGCGAGCCACCCGGTCCGGAGTACGTTTTAATCCGTCCCGTTCGGGATTCTCGCCAAACGCGTTCAACATTTGCGCAACATTGGTGCGGATCGTCTCGGTATCGATATCCCCATTGGTCAAAAGGTCAGCGGCCTGATAAACAGCCGGATCATCCAGTACAATTTCCCGTTCGAAGGAATCTTTTTTGGGATCAGTAGTTTCCACTAATTTTGCCATGTTTTCCTCCTTCACCAATCATAACTTAAAAACAGCGGTTTAAAAGGCTGGCTGCCAGCTCATGCAGCGCCTGACCCGCATCCGTTTGCAGGCCAGCCTGCTTCAGGGCGCTCATGGCATCCCGAGTATATTGCGCAGCCTGAGTCTCAGTGTATTCCCTGACGCCCTCCTCAACCAACAGTTCAGTCAGATGTTCGGTATCGATTGCGCCTTTCGTGCGGTTGAGCCATGCGTGGGCGAAACCCCCACCCAATTTCTGACCATAAAGGATCGGCAGCGATTTTTTCCCTGCTGTCAGGTCGCTGGCATTGGATTTACCGGTCTGGCTTTCGTCGCCCCAGATACCCAGCCAGTCATCCTGAATTTGAAAACCGAGACCGAGCGAATACCCAAACCGACTTAAAATTTCCAGAGTCGGCGACCCTGCCCCTCCGCATATTACGCCGAATTGGACGCAAGCCGAAAGAAGCGCAGCAGTTTTGCCGGTGACCATCGGCCAGTAGGATTCGAGCGGGAGGGAATCCGCATCTTCATAAGTAATATCCAGGTGTTGCCCGCCCGTCAGTTGGAGACAGGTATCGGTCAAGATGGTCCCAGCCCGGAATGCTGCCGCAGGTCCCACGGTTTGCTCCAGCCGCTGCAACGCCGCAAAGGCCAGGGCGAACATGGCGTCGCCAGCATTGATCGCCAGAGCATTCCCCCACTTTGCCCACACCGTTGAACGACCGCGCCGTAACAGGCTGGCGTCCTCGATATCATCGTGAATTAAGGAAAAATTATGCAGCAGCTCCACTGCCGCGGCAGCCGGCAAAGCCTTCTGCCAATCACCCCCGACCGCTTCGGCGGTCAAAGTAACCAGAAGCGGCCTGATCCTTTTTCCCCGGGCTTCAATCCCGCTGCCCGGCCCCTCCCAGCCTAACTGGTAGGCAAGGATATCTCGCAGACCGGTATAGGCGGTCAGCCGGGGTGAATCCACCACAGCGCGGATTTCCGCATCAATGGCCGGCAGCATTCGGGCCTGAAATGCTTTCAAATCCATATCCACGTTAATATTCCACCAGAGGAACGTTTTTCAAGGCTGCCAGGTTCACCGCACCGCTGGCAAACATGGCGATTTTCATTTCAGTGATGATTTCGTCCGCCAGAGCTGAAGCGGTCGCTTGCGATTGGGAAGCTGCCTTCAGGAATGGTCCGGCTACGCCCGCCAATGACGCTCCCAAGGCAAGTGTTTTTGCGGCGTCGATACCGTCGCGCAGTCCGCCGGAAGCAAAAACCGGAAGGTCAGGGGTGTGCAAACGCACCTGGCGGATAGCTTCAGCCGTTGGAATTCCCCAGTTTCGGAATGCAGCAGCAATGGCAGCGCGGCGCGGATCTTTCATCCTATGCATCTCAACCTGCGACCAGGACGTGCCGCCGGCCCCAGCAACATCCACCGCCGCTACTCCCGCAGCAGCCAGCAACCGCGCGGTCTCAGCGGAAATGCCCCAGCCAACTTCTTTGACAATCACCGGGACCGCCAGCGCCTTGCATACCTGCTCAATTTTGTCGAGAAGGCCACTGAAACGCGTGTTTCCTTCCGGCTGCAGCGCCTCCTGCAGCGCATTCAAATGCAAAAACAACCCGTCTGCCTCAACCATATCCACCGCGCGGCGGCAATGTTCGACGGTGTAGCCGTAGTTGAGTTGGACCGCTCCCAAATTGGCAAATAACAAAATATCAGGTGCAGCGCGGCGCACTTGAAAGCTGCTGACGGCAGCCGGATTTTCCAAGGCCGCGCGCTGGGAGCCAAGCCCGAGGGCAATGGATTTCTCCTGGGCGGTTTCAGCCAAGCGCAGATTGATCTGTTCGGCTTCCGGTGTGCCCCCGGTCATGGAGGATATCAGCAGCGGCGCAGCTAATTTTTTTCCAAAAAGGCTTTGAGTTGTATCCACATCTGCCAGATCGAATTCCGGCAACGCCTGGTTAACAAAATGAAGCCGGTTCAACCCAGTGGTTAAACTGGACTGAACATCTTCCTCCAGATTGATGCGGATATGTTCCGATTTACGCTTCCCCAGTGCCTGCGGATCATCCATAACTTTTTTCCAGACGTGGTGTTTGATAGGTGTCAGTATACCAAATATAAGCTTTCCAGGCTTGACAGATCAGGGTGTCAAGCTAAAATAAAGACCATAAAAAGCGAATTCTCTCGGAGGTTCACCATGGGTGATGTGTACGAACAGGTTAAATCGGTAATCGTTGAAGTTCTTAAAGTCGATGGAGAGGGGTTAACCCCAGAAACACGGTTCATTGAAGATCTGAAAGCCGATTCAATGGATCAATTTTTCCTTATTGACGGTTTAAGCGAAAAATTCGACGTTGCCATTTCAGATGAAGACGCCCGGATGATCAAAAGCGTCCAGGACGCTGTCAGCTATATTCAATCCCGTAAGTCATAAATATATTTTTCATCAAAAAAGAGGCACAGAAATATCCATGCCTCTTTTTTTGATTTAAACCAGGGTGCTATTCGCCAATCAGGACTGGAATTTCTTCCGGGTGGCGGGCGACCTGCACGCCAGCGTTGGTTAATGCCTTGATTTTATCCGCCGCAGTGCCGGATCCACCCTCGATGATGGCGCCAGCATGCCCCATGCGTTTCCCGGCTGGAGCTGTTTGACCGGCGATGAAAGACACTACCCGCTTGGTCATATACCTGGCAATGAATTCCGCGGCCCGTTCTTCGTCACTGCCGCCGATTTCACCAATCAACACGACGCTATTCGTGCGCGGGTCGGCTTCAAACATGCCCAGCACATCGATGAAATTAGTGCCGTTGACCGGGTCGCCGCCAATACCGACGCAAGTACTGGCTCCCATGTTGTGCTGTTTCAAGGCGTAAAGGACTTCATAAGTCAGCGTCCCGGAACGGGAAACCACCCCGACTGTACCAGGAATGGCGATATTGCCGGGAATGATACCAACTTTGGTTTCGCCAGGGGTCAATGCACCCGGGCAATTGGGTCCAACCATGCGCACGCCCTTCTGATCGAGATATTCGCGCACGCGCATCATATCCTGCACAGGAATGCCTTCAGTGATACAAAATACCAGTGAAATTCCCGCGTCAGCCGCCTCGAAAATTGCATCCGGAGCGAAGCGCGCCGGGACAAAAATGACGGATGTGTTGGCCCCGGTCACTTCTACTCCCTGCTTGACGGTATCAAAGACCGGGACTTTTCCATCCAGCACCCAATCGCCGCCTTTGCCCGGAGTGACGCCCGCAACCACATCGGTGCCATAATTGAGCATTTGGGCCGTGTGAAACAGCCCCTCATTGCCAGTGATCCCCTGGACAATCAACTTGGTTTCTTTGTTGATCAAGATGCTCATTGGTTGCACCTTTCCCTGGCAGCCGCCACCGATTTTTCGGCAGCCTCAGCCAACGTCTCTGCAGTGATCATGTTGGCATCCGCCAACAGGCGCCGCCCCTCCTCAGCATTTGTCCCAACCAGCCGGACGATCATAGGTACCTTTGGCTTGACTTCTGCGATTGCAGCCAGAATGCCGCGCGCCACCTCATCACCGCGAGTGATGCCGCCAAAAATGTTAATGAGGACGGCACAAACATTCTGGTCCGACAAAATGATGCGGAAAGCCGCTGCAACTTTTTCGGCTCCAGCTCCTCCGCCAATATCCAGAAAATTAGCCGGTTGGCCGCCGTAGAGTTTGATAATATCCATGGTCGCCATAGCCAGGCCGGCGCCATTCACCATGCAGCCGATTTGACCATCCAGTTTGATGTAGGAGAGGCCGTATTTTCGGGCTGAGATTTCTTCTGGCGCTTCCACATCAAGATCCCGCTTTTCGGCAATATCAGGGCGGCGAAATAAGGCATTGTCATCGATCACCATTTTGCCGTCGAGGGCAATCAGGCGCTTCTCTTTGGTGATCACCAAAGGGTTTATTTCGACCAGGGTGGCGTCATTCTCAACAAATACCCGCCATAGCCCATCCGCCACAGTCATGAATTGACGCCAATAATCTTTGGGCAAGTCGATCGCCACAGCGACATCGCGCGCCTGGTATTCACGCAGCCCAAGCAAAGGATCGATATGAAGACGGATGATTCGGTCAGGCGTGCGGGCCGCGACCTCCTCGATATCCACCCCGCCCTCGGCAGAGGCTATCATGACCGGTTTGCGCGATGCCCGGTCATTGGTGATGCCCAAATATATTTCTTTTTCGATGCTTACTGCTTCGTCAACCAGCACACGGCGAACAGGCAGCCCCTTGATTTCCATACCCAGGATGCGGGTGGCTAATTCCTGGGCTTCGTCGGCAGATTTCGCCAGCCGGATACCGCCAGCCTTGCCGCGCCCGCCAACCAGCACTTGCGATTTTACGACAACGCGGCCACCTAACTCTTCAGCGATTTGCTTGGCTTCATCCGAGTTGACCGCGATTCGTCCGCGCGGTACCGGAATGCCGTACCTTGCAAAAATTTGTTTCGATTGGTATTCGTGAAGATTCATGGACACTCCCCGTTAAGATTTTCGGCCAATCCACGCAACCCGGTGATTATATCATGCGCATTTTGGACAATATGGATAAAAAAACCCGGCAGTCGAAAACTGCCGGGTTTCAAATCGATTTCCGTTCCTAACCCTTGAGGAAAGCTTCGAGGGCCTCTTTGCTGATGCGGAACGCCGTGCCAATTTTGCGGGCTTTGAGGTCTCCCGCGGTAATGGCGGCAACAACATCCTCTTCCGATACCTTCAAAATTTGAGCCGCTTCAGCCGGTGTCATCACGGATGGTATGGCGGCTGCCGCGGTAGAACCCGCTGCAGCTCCTGCAGCTGCCGCGCCCTGCGCACCGGTCATGCCCTGCAACGACTGGCCAATCACATTACCAAGCCCCATGCCGGCGCCAATTCCAGCTGTCAGGCCAGCACCACCGCTCGGGTTTTGCGCAGCATCGCGCATCGCATCGGCTGCTTGCAACTGGGTGTAGGTCTGCATATCGAGCATGCCCATGGCCCGTAATTCCTCGGCTGACTTATCGGAGGGTTTCAGGCTGCCAATGTAGAACGATTTGAGCAGCAAGCCAACCGCAGCAAAATCATCCTGGGCTTTTGCGCGAACGCCGGCGCCAATTTCCTCAACCAGCCCGATCAGTTCTGCCACCGATTTGGTAGCGCCCGTCTCTCCGAGCAAGTCCTGTAATTTGGAGAGCAGCATGGTGCGCAGGCGGTTTTCGATATCCACCATGCGATATGCGCCTTGAGCGCCAACGATCTGAGTTACGAACTGCTGGGCATCTTTAATTTGGAAGGAATAAGTCCCGAACCCTTGCAGCAGCGCCACGCCAAGACCCATTCCCGGGTTGCGGACCAGGATCGGCTGGGGGGTGCCCCATTTGCGGTCAACAAATTCGCGCATGGAAACGTAATAAACCTCGGCTGTGAAGGGTGTCCGGTCATTGAAAAGCTTACCGACCCAGTCAACCAGCAGGGGAATATTGGCGGTAGTAATGGTATGCCGCCCCGGGCCAAATGAGTCCAGCGCGCGCCCGTCGCGAAAGAATACAGCCCGCTGCGATTCACGGACGATCACCTGGGAGCCTAACCGCAGATCCGCGATCCCTTGCTCGGGAAAGCGGTGAACCAGCTCATCTGCCATTTCGCTGGGATATTCAACAACATCAAAAATTCTAGCCATGGTTGTTTTCTCCAATTCCTAGGAAATTATCACTGTCGGGTTGATTAACCAGCCTGCTGCTCGCCGCTCATCATGACTTCATTGCGTTTCTCGAAAGCCTCAACACAATCGCGGGTGACTTTTTTGACGTTGCGTAATGCAGCCGGTAGGCCGTCCGTCCCAAGCGAAGCCTCGACATTGTCGATAGCGGAAGATACGGTATCAGCCAGGTTAAAAAGCTCTAAATCATACTCGTACACGCGAGCCAGGTCTTCTGTCTTCAGCTTTACTGAATCGAAAAAGCCGGTATAGCCATATGACGCTGTTTTAACCCGATCGATAAACTGGCGCAACTTGATCGCGGCGGATTCCAGATCGTCAACCAGCAGCAAATCGCCCTGGTCGATCAGGTCACGCTGCAGTGCTGAAAGCCGCCCCCACAACAGCTCAAACTCAGCTGCCACTTTTTCGCGCAGCATTTTATCGGACATACGCCGATTATGTTTTTCGATATAGCCGTCAAATCCGGGGATTTTCGACAAAAGCTTTTTAAATATATCTTGATCGCCGGTAACACGATCGAACAGGTCGCTCATTTTTCCTCCTTGGGAACTGCAGACTTGGAATTTTCGGGAGCTGTAATTTATTATAGCCAGATTCAAACATCCGGACAACAAAACGCTTGGTGATCTCATCTGAGTTTCAATCCATTTACGGAAATCAACTATAGAAGGTTGCAATTCTTGGAATTTTAGAAGGTTTGTTGGCAGCCCAATCTATTGAATCACAAAAAAATATGGATATAATATTCATTAGGTGCTCTAGCAATTTATTCTATGAACGGGAAGGAGGTGAAAACGACATGTTATTTGCACCGAAGGAAAAAGGCCAGGGCCTTGTTGAGTACGCTTTGATTCTTGTTTTAGTAGCGATTGTCGTCATTGTCATTCTAGCGATTATGGGGCCTGCCATCGGCAACATCTTCAGCCAAATCGTCAATGCGCTCTAGAACTACCGACTCTTGTTTTGTCCAATCAAGTTAGCGTTGCCTGAATAGACCCTGAAAAACCAGGGTCTATTCTTATTCATTCGTTTATACATTGCGGATTCGATATGGGTGGTTGGTAAATCTTTGGAAATAGGGCTTACTTCCCCTTGTCCTGGCAGTTCTGACATTGGTTTTGCTGGCAGGGGCCGTCTTAATTTTGCCCCATTTATTAGAGCTTCAATGAATAATAGTAAGGTTCCTGTAAGGTAAAGCGTATTGAATCATGGCTAATTAACCATATAATATTTATTAGAAGTTCCAATAACCACTCTATGGGCAGGAAGGAGGTGAAAACGTCATGTTATTTGCACCGAAGGAAAAAGGCCAAGGCCTCGTTGAGTATGCGTTAATTCTTGTTTTAGTTGCGATTGTCGTGATTGTCATTCTTGCGATTATGGGACCTGCCATTGGCAATATCTTCAGCAGCATCGTCAATGCGCTCTAGAACCGCCTATTGTTGTTTGATCTGATCAAACTAGCAATATATATAGACCCTGGAAATTCAGGGTCTATATATATTAAAAAAACACCGGGCCATACAATAGTAGAGGAAAATGAGAGTTTGCGAATTTTAATCCTTTTTTCGACAAATTCACGGGCTTAAATCGGGGTATGAAACTTGCACCCCGGTATAATAAGGAAAAGAGTGCACTCCTTTTCACAAGGTATGGTCTATCCTTCAGCACCTTACATAACCATTAGGAGTGAATGGATTTACATAGCGTATAATAAGCTTTAGTTTGCTTATTCCGATCTAAAACAACGAAGTGAGGAGGCATTTACATGGCCGCTAGAGGTAAATCAGGTGGGCGCATAATTATCTTGGTGGCTCTGATTTTGATTTTGCTGGTAGGAGCAGTTTACGTTTGGCTCCAAATGCAGGGCGGTCAAAACGCAGAGTCACCCCAGACCCCGGAAGCCGGTGCGATGGTAGATATCGTTATCACTACTCAGGCTATCCCACGTGGAGCTGAGATCACCCAAGCAGCATTAATGACAATCCAATACCCTGAAGCCAATCTGGTTCAGGGAACTTTCATCACTGATATCAATGCTGTCATTGGTTCGCGTGCAAAATACGATCTGGACCCGGGCGTTCCGTTAACCCCATCTGTGCTCATCCCACCAACGGGCGGTTCGGTAGCGTCTTTTGACGTCCCGAAAGATTTCGTTGCTCTCCCCGTCCCGGTAGATTCATTAACCGCGGTCGCCAATGCCCTGGCCCCCGGTGACCATGTAATGGTTGTCGGCTGCATGCTTTTAGTGGACATCGACCCCGATTGGCAATCACGACTGCCAAATGCTTTTGCACAGGAAGTCCCAGCAAAAGCAGGTGAATTGAATTTCAGCAATACAACCATCCTCACTGCCAAGGATTTGGGTATACTCCAGGGGCGTGTGCAAGGTGACGGATCGCTTAATATGCCGACTTATGTCGTTCCTTCAGAATCGCAGCGTCCGCGCCTGGTCTGCCAGACGGTCGTCCAGGATGCTGTAGTGCTGCGCGTTGGGAACTATGTTGAGCCGCAAATCGCTCAGGTAACCCCCACCGCTGTCCCTGAAGGGGAAGCTCCAGTCACGCCGGCCGAATCCACCAATGACTCGGTCACTCTGGTGGTTAGCCCGCAGGACGCCGTCTCGATGAATTACATGATGGTGGCCGGCATCCGCCTTAATATGGCGCTGCGCAACCCGAATGATACCAACCCGATCGTAACGGACGCGGTTACCCAGCAGTACCTGATGGAACAGAAGAACATCCCGTTACCGGCTAAATTGCCGTATGCTTTAGAGCCGCGGGTTGATTCGATCGCCAATCCAGCATCCGAGCCTACCCCACAGCCGTAAACTGATCGTCTGAGATTTTAATGGTATATGAATAGAAAATGTAACGGGAGAAGTGATGGAGCAATCTGACAAGATTCGGGTTTTAATCGTCGATGACATCCAGGAGACTCGCGAGAATATTCGACGTATGCTGCAATTTGAACAGCGAGTAGAAATTATTGGCGGAGCAAAAAATGGCGCCGAAGCAATAGAACTCGCTACGGAAAATAAACCCGATGTTGTGATTATGGATATCAATATGCCGGATATGGACGGTATCACGGCTACCGAAGCAATTCGCAAAAAGGTACCCTTCGTCCAAATCGTCATTCTCTCCGTTCAAGCTGATCCGAGCTATATGCGCCGGGCAATGTTGGCAGGCGCCCGCGATTTCCTAGCCAAACCCCCCATGATCGACGAATTGACCGCTGCGGTCAGACGCGCAGGGGATATGGCTATCGAAGAAAAATCCAAAATCCCCGTCCCCTCCGCTGCAGTTGCAGCGGGAGGGATGTCGGGTGGTAACGGCGGTTACTCTGCCATAAATGGAAAAATCATCGTCGTGTACAGTCCAAAAGGCGGAACCGGCAGTTCGATGATTGCAACCAACCTGGCTGTCTCACTTCAATCCAGCACCACACCCACCATTTTGGTGGATGCCAACCTGCAATACGGCGACGTCGCGGTTATGCTTAATGAGCAGGTTAAAAACAATGTCATTGACCTGGCAAGCCGGGTCGATGAGTTGGACCCGGATATTGTCCGTGAGGTCGCTGCAGAACATTCGCTATCTGGGATTCATGTTCTGGCGTGCCCACCGCAAGCAGATATGGCGGAAGATGTCACTGGCGAGCAATTTGCCAAATTGCTTAATTATCTGGCCACTCTCTACTCCTACGTCGTTGTGGATACAGTCTCATACTTGACAGATGTAGTACAGTCTGCATTAGAATATTCGGATCAAATCATTCTGATTACAACGCAGGAGATTCCCAGCATAAAGAGCTGCAATCTCTTTCTCTCATTAGCCAACGCTTCCGGTCTGCGCGATCGAATTACCTTCGTGATCAACCGGTTTGACAGACGGATTACGATTACCCCAGAAAAAATTAGCGAAAATTTGCACCTTCCCGTTGATTTCGTAATCCCCTTTGAAGAAAAAATTGTAACCAATTCAATCAATCGCGGTCTGCCTTTTGTTGTGGAAGATAAGACTTTTCCCATCAGCAAACTGATTCTTAACCTGGCGGAAACTTTAAAAAATAAGCTTAAAGAATCCGATCCGGTATTGGCCCGGACTTCAACCTCTAGAAGATAGGGGATTTGACCAAAGGATAATTTTATGTCCATTTTACGAAGGATTCAGAATGATCAAAGCCCACTGGATCAGGCCAGTCAGGGAAATGAAAGTAATGGTATTCTGCCGCATTCAAATCCAGTTGTTCCCCAGCGCCGCCCCGTCACACCTGATCGCACTTCCACCGACACCTACCAGGACCTAAAAAATCGCGTCCAGAATAAATTGCTGTCCACTTTAGACACCAGCATGGATGTGACCAAGATTGCCGAGGTCCGGCGGACCATCCAAGAACTCTTTGAGCAAATCCTCAACGAAGAAAATATCGTCCTCTCGCGCAACGAACGTTCACGGATGTTCGAGCAAATCGCTGCTGAAATATTGGGATTTGGCCCGCTGCAAGCCCTGCTCGAGGATGACAGCGTTACCGAAGTTATGGTAAACGGCGCAAAGAATATTTACATCGAGCGCCGGGGTAAAATCTCTCGTGCACCCATCAGCTTCGAGAACAACGAACATGTGATGCGCATCATTGAACGTATCGTGGCGCCTCTAGGCCGGCGCGTGGATGAATCCTCACCGTTCGTCGATGCCCGCTTACCGGACGGTTCCCGCGTGAACGCGATTATCCCTCCATTGTCTCTGGTCGGTCCGGTCATCACCATCCGGAAATTTGCGCGAAACCCGATCACTGTCGAACAATTAATCCAGTTCGGCACGCTCACCCCGGAAGCGATCCAGTTACTCGATGCCTGCGTCAAGGCGCGCTTGAACATTATCATTTCTGGGGGTACTGGTTCCGGTAAGACGACCTTGCTTAACGTCTTGTCCAGTTTCATTCCTGGCGATGAGCGCATTGTCACTGTAGAGAACGCAGCGGAACTTCAGTTGCGACAGGACCATGTGGTAACACTAGAATCCCGTCCAGCCAATATCGAAGGCCGTGGCGAAATCACCATTCGACAACTGGTCACCAACACACTCCGTATGCGCCCAGACCGGATTATCGTAGGCGAGGTCCGCGATGATGCTGCACTGGATATGCTCCAGGCCATGAACACCGGTCATGACGGTTCCATGACCACTGCGCACTCCAACAGCCCACGGGATACCCTGGCCCGCTTGGAGACCATGGTTATGATGGCTGGAATGGATCTGCCCATTCGCGCAATTCGCGAACAGGTTGCTTCGGCCATCGATGTTATCGTTCACCAGGAGCGCATGCGCGATGGCACGCGTAAAGTGGTGAACATTACTGAAATTGCCGGTATGGAAGGCGATGTGGTCACCATGACCGACATCTACGTTTTCGAACAAACCGGTATTGAAAATGGGAAAATAATTGGCAGACTGCGGCCTACTGGCCTCCGCCCCCGGTTCTACGAAAAAATCGAAGCTGCTGGCATTCATTTGCCGCCCGCCCTCTGGGGGATGGGAGCACGGAGATAATGCTTATCGCTATCAAGACAAAATGTCTTTCAGAAAGCAGGTGAGATTATGGAGCTGAGCCCGGCCATCATCTTGATTTTGGGCGGCGGGATTGCGTTAGTCCTGTTGATCGTCGGTATTGCAGTTTCTTTGACCGGCGAACGCAGCATGGTGGAAGAACGCCTGGGAAAATATGTAGAGGAACAGCGCGAACAATCCGCGAAAGAAGCCAAACGCGGAGCGATGGAAAATCCCGTCACGGATTGGCTAAATAAACGCGTCGAACGCTCCTCTTACGGCGATAACATCTCAAAAAAGTTAGCGCGTGCCGACCTCAAGCTCAAGCCTGGCGAGTATGTTTTCATCGTTATCGGGGTAATCCTCTTGGTTGCCCTGATCGGTTACGTAATCGGGCAACAATCGTTTTTACTTGCCATTGCGGGTGGTGTTGGCGGAGCTTTTCTGCCTGGCATGTACGTTAAAAATCAAACGGATCGCCGGTTGCGTAAATTCGGCGACCAACTTGCAGACATGCTCAATCTGATGGTCAACGGGCTCCGCGCAGGTTATTCCACCATGCAGGCCATGGAAGCCGTCAGCAAAGAACTCCCCTCCCCAATCAACGAAGAGTTTCGCCGAGTCGTGCAGGAAATGCAATTAGGCATCACGATGGAGAAAGCCCTGGCCAATTTACTGGTGCGGGTTCCATCGGATGACCTGGACCTGGTCATCACGGCCATCAATGTCCAACGCGAAGTTGGTGGTAACCTGGCTGAAATTCTCGACACCATTTCATTCACCATTCGGGAACGCGTTCGCATTAAAGGTGAAATTCGCGTTTTGACCACCCAGGTCATGTACTCAGGACGTTTTCTCTCCATTCTACCCATCATCGTTATCCTGATTTTGTACGTTTTGAATAAAGAATACATGATGACCTACACCCAGCCGGAAAGCGGAATTTGCGGTTACATCGCATTAGGGGTGGCTGCGATACTCATCGTCTCCGGCTACTTCTCCATGAAGAAGCTCGGCGATATCGAAATCTAGCGAAGATACGGAGGTTACGAATGCCTTTTCTACTCATAATCATCCTGATCATCCTCGCTGGCGCGGTTACTCTTACCGTCATCGGATTGCGCAATCCCCAGTCTGATAATGACCGGGCGCTGCAAGCCCGCCTGGAAGAATTCAGTCAAACTGGCGAGATGCCAGACTTGCGAGAACTGGAACTTTCACAACCCTTTACTGAACGCATTATTTATCCCATGGCGCGCAAATTGGGTGAAATTGCAACGCGCTTTACCCCGCAAAATGCAATGAATTCCATTTCGCGCAAACTGGAATTAGCTGGCACCCCTGCACGGATTGACCCGACCATGATCCTGGCTTTACAGCTGGTTCTGGGTTTGGTTTTTGCCGGCATTGTCCTGCTGGTATCAAGCCTGGGCGCAGCCAAGTGGCCTGCCAGCCGTGTGCTTATCTTAGGTCTGGTTTTTGGTTTTCTAGGCTTTTATTTCCCACAGCTCTGGTTGACCAGCAAGATTAATAAACGGCAAAAAGAAGTACGCAAAGCGATGCCGGATGCGCTCGACTTGCTGACCATCTGCGTGGAAGCTGGCCTCGGCTTTGAAGCCGCCATGGCTCGCGTAAGTGAAAAATGGGCGTCAGAACTTTCCTATGCCTTCTCGCGTGCCATTCAGGAAATGCAGCTCGGCAAGGTACGACGTGAGGCGCTGCGCGATATGGCGGACCGCATCGGCCTCGCCGAGATGACCAGCTTTGTAGCCGCGGTTATCCAGTCAGAACAACTCGGTGTTAGCCTTGCAAAAGTACTGAGAATCCAATCCGATCAAATGCGCGTCAAACGGCGTCAGCACGCAGAAGAGGAAGCCCACAAAGCTCCTTTGAAAATGTTGATTCCGATGACGCTGCTCATTTTCCCTTCCTTAATGATCGTCTTGATGACCCCGGCCGCCTTGAAGTTATTCCAATCGGCCCTCGGCGGTATGTTCGGGTTTTAATTCGTTTCCAGGCTTTACACCTGCCACAATCACCCCAGGTTTATCCGGGCTAACATTTCTGCGTACCTGAGTGGAATCAATGACAGAAAGTCTGGGGGTTTCTCGCGCATTCAGAATCTCGCACGGTTTTTGGCGAGTTATGGATTGGTTGTACCCGCCGCGTTGCGCAGGATGTAGAAAAAATAACGTGCGGTGGTGCTTTGACTGCCAGGCCAAAGTAAAGGTCATCCACCAGTCTTCTATCTGTCCATTGTGCGGGATTCCTCAACCAGGCGCTACCTTATGCCCGGAATGCAAGGCTTACCAGCCTGTTTACACGGCTGTCCGTTCCTGGGGATGGTATGAGGGGCCGCTGCGCAACGCCATCCACCAACTGAAATATCATAATGACATGGGCGTCAGCGAAGAGCTGGCTAAACCCCTGGCCCATCTATTGGCGGAATTAAACTGGCAAGTCGACCTGATCACGGCAGTGCCGTTGAGCAAAAAACGTCGCCGCGAACGAGGTTACAATCAATCCGCGCTGCTGGCCCGCTGGTTAGGTCTTACGACTGGAATTCCCTTCCAGGAATCCGTTATCGAACGCTCTCGTGATACCACCTCGCAGGTGGGGTTGCACGCGCACGAGCGCCGCCAGAATGTGATGGGCGCCTTTACCGCCAGGTCACAGATTGCTGCTGGTAAATCCATCTTGATCATCGATGATGTAACCACCACCGGGGCGACCATGCAAGCCTGCGCGCAAGCGCTGCAGGCTGCCGGCGGCAGCCAGATATATGGATTAACCTTGGCACGCGCCGGTCAAATTCACCTGAATTAAGCTATACTATTCTTAGGAGTTGGGGAAGTCGCTGCATCGGAATGCAGAATTTTATTTTGTATTGGAGGATACGATGGACCTGAAAATTGATACATTTGCCCGCAATATGGAACTGACAGACCGCATCGTCGAATATGTTGATAAGAAAGTCGGGAAATTGGGGCGCCACATACCCAATGTGGATGAAACCAGGGTAGATCTGTCCTACGTAAAATCCGCACGCAGTGCCACTGACCGCCAGGTCGCTCAAATCACCATTCGGGGAAAGGGTTTTATTCTTCGTGTAGAGGAACGCGCTGACGACCTCTTCGCTGCAATCGATGAAGCTGTGGATAAGATGCAGCGCCAGATCGAACGTTATAAGGGCAAACACCAGCGCGGACGGGGTGACGGGACTTCTGCTGCAGACGTTGCCGCTGAACCGGTTGAGGTGGAAGAAACTGCTGAAATCGAAGCGATTGCCCGCCGCAAAACCTTCACCTTAACTCCGATGGACGAACTCGAGGCCATCGAGCAGATGAAGCTGCTGGGGCATGACGAATTTTTTGTGTTTTATAACGCCAGTACCAACGCGATTAATGTGCTTTACACCCGACGGGACGGAAGCTACGGGTTGATTGAACCTAAATTAGGTTAACTTTCTGGTCCTCCGTATTTAGAATCGATGGTAAGTGCCACAATCGAATATAGTGTGTACCCGGGTGGAGCTGTAATGGCTCCACCCTTTTGCACCCACCGTTGCGTGCACGCCTTGTCATGCCCGATATCCTGAACTATAATCGGTCTGTTTTTCAAATTCTTTCCGATGAAGGTTGGTTGTTTATGATTGACGTGAACGATTTGCGCAAAGGCGTTACCTTTGAACTGGATGGCAGCCTGTTTAAGGTGCTGGAATATAGCCACCACAAACCTGGGCGGGGTAACGCGACGATCCGGATTAAAGCCCGCAACTTGCGCAGCGGGGGAACGATCGAAAAGACATTCCAGTCCGGTGAGCGCGTCCCGGATGCGCGCCTGGATTATCATATGGCGCAGTATCTCTATACCGATGGCGATATTTACTACTTCATGGATCAGGAAACCTTTGAGCAGTATCCGCTGCGCGCCGATATCCTTGGCGAGTACACCGGATTCCTGAAGGAAGAAATGGCAGTCAAGCTGACTTTTTACGGCACCGAAGCGTTGGATGTTGAACTGCCGACCACGGTGGACTTAAAAATCATCCAGGCGGATGTTGCTGTCCGTGGGGATACGGCTACCGGCGTCACCAAAAATGTTACCGTTGAAACCGGCGTGCAGGTGCAGGTGCCTAATTTTGTCAATGACGGCGATACCATTCGGATCGATACCCGGACTGGAACCTACGTTACGCGCGTTCAATAAATATCGTAAGTACCAGGCCAAATGAAATGTTTTGCTCGTCCCCATGACTGGGGACGGAGCCTTAAGAAGGGCAGAAAGGTTGCCAAATTATGCGTACCCCTGCCGGGAAAGAATGTCGATATTTTTACGGTGATTATTACCGCGGGAAGAACCGCGAGGAATGCCGCCTGATCGGCAATCAACCGCCGCCCAACAATTGGAATCGAAACCTGTGTCAAACTTGCCCGGTGCCCGGGATTTTACTTGCCAACGCGTGTGAATTCCTCAACCTTCAAGGTGAAGTAAAACGTACGCTTGGGATTTTAAAGAAACGGGTAGTGGTAAGCGCATCTTGTTCCAAAAACAATGTCGCGGTCACCGAACCGCATATTGGTTGTGGCCAGTGTCATCCATTGCCGCCTGTATTTTCAAAGTCTGAGTCATGACCCTTACACTGCTGATCGATCTGGACGATACATTATTATCGAACGACATCGATATCTTCCAAAAAGCTTACTTCAAACGGCTGGCGGAGGCGCTGCAACCCTGGGCGCCCATGGAAAAATTCATGCCGGCCATGATGGAAGCCGTCCAGGCTATGCTGGTCAAGAAGACGCCTGCCCTGACCATGGAAGAGCAATTCGACCAGGTGTTTTATCCGCAAATTGGGACCGCCAAATCAGTATTGATTGAGGTCATCGACCAGTTTTATGCGGAAACATTCCCTGAATTACGGAAATACACAGCCCCTCGACCAGAGGCAATTAAACTGGTAACTTCAGCCATGAGCCGTGGATGGGAGGTGGTAGTTGCCACCAAACCCCTTTTTCCCTGGACTGCCATCAAGCAGCGGTTAGACTGGGCTGGACTATCACCCGATGAATTCGGATATAAATTGGTTACCAGTTATGAAAAATCGCATTTCAGCAAGCCGCACCCGGCCTTTTATGCTGAAATCCTTGGATGTCTGAACTGGCCGTCCGGTCCGTTGGTGATGATTGGCAACAGCCTGGAAGATGATATTCTCCCGGCTGAAAAGCTCGGCATGCCAACCTATTGGCTACACGAAGTCTCTTCAGAGACTCCTTCAAGAAACCCGCTTAGTCAGACGGGCACGCTCGAAAATGTGCTCCCCTGGCTGGAAAAAGTTGAAATGGCGCAGCAAACCCCGGATTTCCAGGCCATTTCTTGCATATTCGCGACTCTACAATCCACTCCGGCTGTCTTCGATTCTCTTTCCCGCTCCTTGCCGGAGGAGGCATGGGCGCACCGTCCCGCTGAAGCCGAGTGGAGCCTGATTGAAATCTTGGCGCACCTGCGGGATGTCGACCGGGAAGTCAATCTCGGACGCATCTCCCAAACGATCCGCGGCGAAAATCCGTTTTTACCGGGCGCCAACACCGACCCGTGGGTTCGAGAACGCAATTATGCAGCCGAACCTGCCAGGGCAGCGTTGGAAGGATTTTTTGAATCCCGCACCAACCTGCTGGAGCTAATCGACGGGGCAACAAAGCACGAGCTAGCCCAGCCAGCCCGGCACGCGATCTTTGGGCCAACAACCCTCAAAGAATTGCTGGGATTTATCGCCACTCACGACCGGACTCACATCCGGCAGGCCTGGAGCGCAATCCAGGCTGCGGTTTAAGCTGCCTGCAGCCCGCTTGGCTTTATGTAATCCGACCCGATGGTTGTATAAGAGTTTTATTAAACATTCACGTTTTTAGTTGACAAACTGGCAGGGGGCAAGATAGATTGGTATAATTTCTTTAATTAAATCTAAGAAAATTAATGACTGGGTAAAGCGTCTCAGGAGGTATGAGTGAGTTCACGCAACCAATCCTATGTAATCTATCTGCTGTTATTTATTGCCATTATTGCTATGGTGGTGTATAGCTTCGGTCAGCGGGGAGTCAGCTCCGAAGTATCGATTAACCAACTTGCAGCAGATATCAAAGCTCAGAAGATTACCAAAATCGAAGGAGATGAGGACCGCCTGCAGGTCACCTACAAGGACTTGACCGAGTCGGTTTCCACCAAAGAATCAAATGCAACCCTGGTGGATCAATTGCTGGCCCTGGGCGTTACCGAAGACCAACTGGATCCGGCCAAAATCAAAATCCTCATCAAACCTCCCAGCGCCTGGCTGGGAGTGTTTACCGCACTCGGGTATATCCTGCCCTTTATGCTGCTGATCGGCGCGTTCTTCTTCATTTTCCGGCAGGCACAGGGCAGCAACAACGCTGCCATGTCCTTTGGTAAATCGCGGGCGCGCATGTTTACCGGCGATCATCCGACCGTCACTTTCCTGGATGTTGCCGGCGTTGAGGAAGCCAAAGAAGAACTAAGAGAAGTGGTTGAGTTTTTACGCGAACCGCAAAAATTCATTCAACTCGGCGCACGCATCCCCAAAGGTGTCTTGCTGGTTGGCCCTCCCGGCACCGGTAAAACGCTGATGGCAAAAGCCGTTTCCGGTGAAGCTGGTGTCCCGTTCTTCTCCATTTCCGGTTCTGAATTTGTGGAAATGTTTGTCGGCGTCGGCGCCAGCCGCGTCCGTGACTTGTTCGATCAGGCAAAGAGGCACTCTCCCTGTATCGTCTTCGTGGATGAAATCGATGCAGTCGGGCGCCAGCGCGGAGCCGGGCTGGGTGGCAGCCACGATGAGCGCGAGCAAACCCTCAACCAGATGCTGGTCGAGATGGACGGCTTCGACACTGATACCAATGTCATCATCATGGCCGCTACCAACCGCCCGGACATCCTCGACCCGGCGCTGCTGCGCCCAGGCCGGTTTGACCGCCGGGTGGTGCTCGACCGGCCGGACGTGCGCGGCCGCGAGGCGATCCTCAAAGTGCATGTAAAGGGCAAACCGCTGGAACCCGATATTGACCTGACCACCTTAGCGCGCGCTACCCCCGGTTTTGTCGGCGCTGACCTGGAAAACCTGGTCAATGAAGCTGCCATTCTGGCTGCCCGCCGCAACCGCAAGAGCATATCGCAGCCCGAATTCGAAGAAGCCATCGAGCGTGTGATCGCCGGCCCGGAACGTAAGAGCCGTCTGATCAACCCGGACGAGAAGAAAATCATCGCCTACCATGAAGCTGGTCATGCGGTGGTTATGAACTCCCTGCCCGAGCACGACCCGGTGCAGAAGATCACCATCATCGCCCGCGGCATGGCAGGCGGGTACACCATTGCGCTGCCCTCTGAAGACCGTACGATGATGCCGCGGAAGAAGCTGGTAGCCGATATGATCGGTTTACTTGGCGGCCGGGCCGCGGAAGAACTGGTGTTTGATGACATCACTTCCGGCGCCGGAAACGACATCGAGCGTGTAACCCAGATCGCTCGCCAGATGGTCACCCGCCTGGGCATGAGCGCCGAAATGGGCCCTATGGTTTACGGCCAGAAGGAAGAACTGATCTTCCTGGGTCGCGAAATCTCGGAACAAAGAGACTACTCGGAAGCCGTTGCTGAACAGATCGACCGCGAGGTGCGCCGGCTGGTCAGTGAAGCCCACGACCGCGCCAAAGCGATCCTATCAGAACACCGCGACAAGCTGGATGCAGTGGCTCAAAAATTGCTCGAGGTTGAAACGCTCACCAAAGATGAATTTGAAGCCATTTTTCCGCCGCCCGTCAAGAAACAAAACGGTGTCCCGGCGTTAATGGTCGAGGGGTGATTCGCATCAACCCAAAATCGGGGTTGTCTGAAAAGAATAAATTTGTCGTGGTAGCGGCACGGGGATTATCCCTCTAAAGCCAACCTGCCCAACACCCCCGTGCCCCTACGCTGACCACTCTCCCTAAGGAGCTGCCCTATACCTTTTTGGGCAGGATGACATTTTGATATCTTTCGATATTTTTCGTTATCCCAAACAGAGGTTAATTAATCGGCATCGATCCCGGCAACGTGCATCCGGCGCAATTCTCGGCGCAGCACCTTTCCAACCGTGGAGCGCGGCAAATCCTTGCGGAAGGTGACTTCAGACGGCACTTTGTATCCGGCCAGGTGCTGCCCACACCAGCGGCGCACTTCGTCAACGCTTAATTCCTCCCCGGGCTTCAACACCACCCAGGCTTTGACGATTTCAACCTTGACCGGATGGGGAACGCCTGACACTGCACACTCGCGTACTTTCGGGTGCAGCGCGACCACTTCTTCAATTTCACGCGGCCAAACCTGGAATCCTCCCACCTTGATTAATTCTTTCTTACGGTCAACCAGGTAAAAGTAGCCGTCAGCATCCATTCGGGCCACATCGCCGGTGTGCAGCCAACCATCGGTCAAGGTTATGGCATCTTCATCCGGATGGTTATGATAGCCCAACATCACCTGCGGGCTGCGTATGAGTAGTTCCCCTCGTTCCCCGACCGGAACATCCTCGCCGGTGTCCAGGTCAACAATCCGGCAGTCAACATCCGGCAACGGCAGACCGATTGAACCCGTGCGGTTTTCGCCGAACATCGGATTGCAATGAGTTGCCGTTGGCGCTTCAGAAAGGCCGTAGCCTTCCATCAATTTTCCACCGGACAGGGTTTCAAAGCGCAGCTTTACTTCCGGCAGCAGCGGCGCTGAACCCGATATGCAGGCTTTGATCGATGAAAGGTCGTATTTTCCTGCGGCCACATCCGCATGCAGGTTGATCGCCTGGTACATGCTGGGCACCCCCGGGAAAAGGGTCGGGCGGTAATTTTGAATGGCGGAAAGAATTTCTTCGATATTGCGCGGGTTTTGCACCAACACCAGGCTGGCGCCCAACCCCATGCCGACGCTCATAGCAATGACCATGCCATAAACATGGAATAATGGAATGGCTGCCAGCACCGTCTCCTGACCGTCTTGCAGACCGACCAGCCAGCGGCGAAACATGGTGGTATTCGCTACCAGATTGCGGTGCAGCCCGATGGCGGCTTTCGGTATGCCGGTGGTGCCGCCCGAGTATTGGAAAATAGCCACATCCTGCGAAGTGACTTTTGGCAGGGCGGCTAAACTTTCGCGCGAACGGGTTAGCACGGTTGTCAACCAACAGTCAGCTTCCACCGGGCCGCAGCCGGCGACCAGTTCTGGGTCGATATGCAGCGCATCCACCAGGTCAAATGCATCTTCCACATGGGTATAGAGCACAGTTTTAATGGGAGTGGTCTGGCGAATTTCGTCCAGCAATTCGCGGTGCGCTGCCAGCGCAATAATCACCTGTGCACCCGAATCGCGCAGTTGATATTCCAACTCGAGCTGCTTATATTGCGGGTTGATAGCCACAACGACCCCGCCAGCTTTAAGGACGGCGTAATACGCCAGCACAAATTGAGGGATGTTTGGCAAGATAATTCCCACCCGCTCGCCTGCCTGGACTCCCAATTCGATCAGGCCGCGTGCCAACACATCCGAAAGTTGCCGCATTTCCGCAAAAGTAATGCCTTGATCGCGGTAAATGGTGCAGGCCTTGTCCGGGTAACGTTCAGCCGCCTGATCCAGGTAATCGAAAACATTCATGTCCGGGTAACTTAGTTTTGCCGGCACGTCTTTGTCATAATGGTTAATCCAGGGTTTAAGCATCGATCTTTCTCCTCCTGCCGGTAAAATAATCAAGGTGTTTCCAGTATATTCTGCTGCGCAATCATCCAATTTGCATCCGTTTCAATCCATTGAAACGCTTTCGTGACGGATTGCTCGTCAGCCGGCAGCCAATGAATGCTCGGGTCATTTTGTTTGAACCAATTGGCCTGACGGCGAATATAATCGCGGGTTAATCGCTTCATGCGCACAACAGCCTCATCCAGGCTCATCTTGCCGTCCAGATACGCGCAAATCTCACGGTAACCGATGGCGGAAAGCGTGGGTAATTCGTTAGAAAACCCCTGCTCTCGCAACCGGCGTACTTCCTCCACCAGCCCGTCCTCCAGCATAGTTGCGATGCGCGCATCCACCCGGGCATACAACTCCGGGCGCGGGCGAATCAGGCCGATCTTTACCACCGAATACCGGGAACTGCCCACCCTTCGCTGTTCGGAGAACCTGCGGCCTGTCAACAAGATAACCTCCAACGCCCGCACGGTACGGCGCAAGTTTTCCGGTTGGATGACCGCGGCTGCTGCCGGGTCAACCAGAGCCAGTTTGTGATGAAAAGCATGCGGGCCAAGGCTGCGACCCCAGGCTTCCAGCACGGTACGCATGCGGATGTCGGGTTCCTGATTGGGGATCTGCCAGTCATCCAACAGCCCGTAAACATATTGACCGGTTCCACCAACCAGAAACGGCAATTTGCCGCGAGCGTGAATATCCGCCAGGGCTGCTTCAGCTTCACGTTTGAACGCCGCCAGGCTCCAGGGTTCGTCCGGGTGTGCTACATCGATCAGATGGTGGCGGACGCGCGCCAGTTCAGCGGCTGTCGGCTTGGCGGTGCCAATGTCCATGCCGCGGTAAAACTGCCGGGAATCTGCCGAAACGATCTCGCCGCCAAAATGCTCGGCCAGTTCGACTGCCAGCGCCGTCTTGCCTACCGCTGTTGGGCCAACAATCGCAACCAATGGATTTGGAAAATCATGCCAGGGCATTTTCAAACCAGGTTATTTCGGGCCTGTCTCTGCCAGCCCGGACGCGTATGGATACCACGTCCACCCGCCAGTCGGCCGGCAGGTCTGGATGGTCAGCCAGATATTGCTGCGAGGCCATAAGCAAGTGTTCTTTTTTAGTCGCGGTGACCGATTCTTCGGGCAGGCCAAATTTATCATTGGAACGGGTTTTTACTTCTACAAAAACCAACTGCCCATCCTGCGACATCACCAAATCCAGCTCGCCGTAAGGCGTGCGGTAATTGCGGTCCAATAAAATCAGGCCGTGTTCCAGTAAATATGTCTCTGCCTGGCGTTCGCCCCAGGCTCCAAATCGCTGCCTAAAGTTGTTTGGTCCCATTTGCCTTCCATTTGTCGGTCGCTGGCATATGTATTCTACCCGGAATTGGTTTCATGCGATCAGAGTGTTTTGTGATCTTGTGCCATTTGTGCTACACTTTGCGTAACCAGTTGGTGAAAACCAAGCAAATTGCCGGCGTTAACCCAACCGGCAATTTTACAAATCGCTTGTGTTGGAAGATATCACAATAAGACAGCCCGTCCGCCAACTGGCATCCCATCAATTGTGATAAGGATGATTGTATGCCAGTTGGGGAAATCATTGCAATCGGCACCGAACTGCTCCTGGGCGAAATCCAGGACACCAACACTGCATTCATTGCCCGCCGGTTACGCGACGCGGGGATCGATCTTTATCGCACCACGATCGTGGGGGACAACCCGGAACGGATCGCCCAGGCTATCCGCGAGGCGGTTGATCGTTCCGATATCGTCATCACCACCGGCGGTTTAGGTCCAACCGTGGACGACCCGACCCGGCTGGCGGTGGCAACAGCCTTTGGCGCCGACCTGGAATTCCGACCCGAGCTATGGGAACAAATCCAGGATCGTTTCAGCCGTTTCCACCGGCCGGTCACCGAAAACAACCGGCGGCAGGCTTACATTCCCTGCGGCGCCGTTGCCATCGAAAACCAGGTGGGCACCGCTCCCGCGTTTTATTTCGAACGCGATTCCAAAATTATCATCAGCTTACCCGGTGTTCCGCGGGAAATGGAACATCTCTTCCAGCAAAAAGTTTTGCCCATACTCGATGATCGCTTCAAGTTGCGGGGCATCATCAAGGCTTATGTCCTGCATGCGGCTGGTGTCGGCGAATCACAGGTGGATGAGTGGATTGGGGAACTCGAGGCCAGCGCCAACCCTACCGTTGGATTGCTAGCGCATCCCGGGCAAATCGATATCCGCGTGACCGCCAAAGCCAGTTCGGAACTGGAAGCCGACGCCATGATACGGGAAATGGTCTCTCAAGTACATCAACGGGTGGGTGAAGCCATTTTTGGCAGCAACCAGGAAACGCTGGAACAGGTTGTGCTTACCCGGCTGGGCTTGCAAGGCTGGAAGCTGTCGTTGGTGGAGTGCGGTTTCGGCGGCGCGATCAGTGAACGCCTTGCCAAAGCCGGTTTCTCCACGGCCCAGGCTCACATCCTGCCGGAACTATGCCGGCCGTCCGAGTTGCAGCAGCTAACCCAGTCTTCCCATGCTCATAAGACCGCGGAAGTGACACTAGGCGCCGGATTTTACCCCGGACCCATTATGCAGGATCTATATCTTTACCTGATTACGCCCAACAGCACGCTCGAACAGAACCGGTCCTACGGTGGACCGCCGCAACTTGGTCCTGCCTGGGCAGTGCAAACAGCTTTGGATTTTATTCGTAGAAATATTCCCTGACTTTCCAACTCTTCCAGGAGAAGCCATCTTGATGACTGACAAAATCACCTTACTGAAAAATGCCATCGTTTTGACGATGGATGACGACTACCAGATTTTCGAACCAGGCGCAGTTGCGGTTCAGGGGGACAAAATTATTGCCGTCGGGTTTGAGAACAACCTGGCCCAGACTTACCCGGACGCCGAGGTGATGGATTGTGGGCGAAAAGTGCTCATGCCGGGGCTGATCAACGCCCATACGCATGTGCCCATGACCCTCTTGCGCGGGCTGGCAGACGACTTGCGGCTGGACGTCTGGCTGCTTGGCTATATGATGCCGGTCGAACGTGAATTTGTCTCACCTGATTTTGTCCAGTTGGGCACCAAACTGGCCTGCGCTGAAATGATCCGCAGCGGCATTACCAGCTTTGCTGATATGTATTATTTCGAGGAGGACGTCGCACGCGCTACTGCTGCCAGCGGAATGCGGGCAGTTTGCTCCGAGTCGATTCTCAAGTTCCCGACCCCAGACGCGCATTCCTATGAGGAGTCGCTGGCTTATGCCCGCGACTACATTCAGCGCTGGAAGAATCACCCGCTGATTATCCCTTCCATTGCTCCGCATGCGGTCTACACCACCACCGAAGACATCCTACGCGACTGCGCTGCGATCGCGGTTGAATATGATGTACCGCTGCACATTCACATTGCCGAGACCAGCTTTGAGGTCGAGAATATCCGCCGCGATGAAGGCATGCCGGTCGTTCCTTATGTCAAAAAACTCAATATGCTGGACGCCAAGGTATTGGCAGCCCACTGCGTCCATCTGGATGACGGAGAATTGCGCACTTTCAAGCATTACAACACCGGTGTAGCCCATAATCCGTCTTCGAATATGAAACTGGCTTCCGGGATTGCGCCAGTCAAACGCATGCTCGACCTGGGATTGAATGTCGGCATCGGGACCGATGGCCCAGCTTCCAACAATGACCTCGACATGTTCGAAGAAATCCGCCTGGCATCTTTCCTTGGCAAAGGCGCCAGCGGTGACCCAACCGCCCTGCCCGCCCGCCAGTCCCTGGCAATGGCCACCCGGCTTGGCGCCCGCGCCATGCACATGGGGCACCTCACCGGTTCATTGGAGCCGGGCAAACGCGCAGACCTGATTCTGGTGGATATCAATGTGCTGCATAACGCGCCGCGCTTCCGCCGCGATGCGAATGGTTTATACGCCCAGTTGGTATATGCAGCCAAAGCCCGGGATGTGACGGATGTCATGGTCAATGGCGCCTGGTTAATGCGCGAATCCCAGCTGCAAACCCTGGATGTCCCCGCCTTGATGCAGGAAGCGGACGAATATGCGCGTAAAATCGACATTTTCCTGATCCGGCGAGAAAAATCGCTGCTTTCCAAGTTGCTGGCATTGGGTGAACAGACTGAGGAAGAAGAAAGCTTTGAAGTCCAGGCGAAAGTTCCCATCGCCAACCGGGAAACGGTGCTGAAGGCCTTGGATAAGCCCGGGATTGAAGTGATTTATAAACGCCACTACCGGCAATTCGACACCTACTTCTCATTCGATGAGCCTGAGGAAAGCCGCCTACGCTATCGAGAGGATCATTTCCTGGATGAGAAAAATCAAACCCTTAAAGTGCGTTCCCGCCTGACCCTGATCGGCCCTTCCCGCGAGCATTATTTTCCGCAGAAGGTACTTCTTTCACGCAGCCGGTTCCTGGCAAGCGCTACCCAGAGCCCGCGCTTCTACCGGGAATACTTCAAACCTGCCCACGAATTAGAAATCGAAAAAGACCGAATGCGGTTCCTGGTTACTTATAAAGACATGGAATTTTATATCAATCTGGATGATGTGAAGAAACCGACTCTTGGGCATTTCCTCGAAATCAAAAGCCGCACCTGGTCGCGCAAAGATGCCGAAGTTAAATCGCGCCTGGTGGTAGATTTGATCCAGTTCCTGGGTGAATCTCCGGAAGAAACCACTTCGAACGACTATCTGGAAATGGCGCAAAAGCCCTGAAAGGCAAGTCGATGGGTAGAGCAAGCATAAACCCTGATAAAAAAGCGCTTCATGTCCTGTTTATGGCTTCGGAAGCAGCTCCGCTGGTTAAAGTGGGCGGTCTGGGCGATGTAGCCGGATCTCTACCTTTGGCTTTGCGGGAATTGCGGTCCCCAGCCTGGCCAGGTCCGCGCCTGGACGTTCGCCTCGTGCTGCCTTTACACCGCACGATCAAGGAAAAAGTGCCATTGTCTGAGCCGGAGGCGGATTTTGTGCTAACCACCCCAACGGGCGAGCAGCCGGTGAAAGTTTATCTGACTCATGCGGCCAATTTGCCGGTGTACCTGGTTGACGGCCCTCCCATTGCTCCCGACGGCCGGGTTTACAGCGCTGATCCCCTGCTGGATGGCGAAAAATATATCTTCTTCTCACTGGCAGCTCTGGAAATGACGCGCCACCTCGACTGGAAGCCGAACATTATTCACGCCAACGACTGGCATACCAGCGCGGCGCTTTACGCTCTTGGCTTGCGCCGCAAGCAGGACCCGTTCTTCGAATCCGTGCGCAGCTTGCTGACCATCCACAATTTGCCCTTCATGGGCAAAGACGCTGAACCTGCCATGGCGAGATACGGCCTACCGAGGTCGCCAGATAAACGGCTGCCAACCTGGGCGCGGCAATTTCCTCTGCCGCTCGGCCTGCAAGCTGCAGACCGGATCAATACAGTATCTCCTGGCTATGCGAAAGAAATTATGACGCCGGAGTTTGGCTGCGGGCTGCAGGATATTATCAAAACTCGTCAGGAGTCGCTGACAGGGATTCTCAACGGCCTGGACCAGGTCGATTGGGATCCCGCCACGGATAAAGCCCTTGCCAGCCGGTATGACCGCGCTAATTTAAGCCGTAAGCTGCCCAATAAAGCCGCTTTGCAAAATGAATTTAACCTGGCGGTCGAACCGGATACCCCGCTTCTGGTAATGGTTACCCGTATGGATCAGCAAAAAGGCGTTGACATCGCGGTCAATGGGCTGCGCATGGCGGCAGACCTAAACTGGCAAGCCATTATCCTCGGCAGCGGCGACCCGCTGCTGGAGACCAGCTGCCGGTCGCTGGAGGCTGAATTCCCCGACCGGGTGCGCGCCATCATCCAGTTCGATGTCGGCTTATCCCGGCGCATGTATGCTGGTGGTGACATTTTGCTCATGCCGTCGCGTTACGAACCTTGCGGACTGGCGCAAATGATTGCCATGCGTTACGGCACGGTTCCGCTGGCGCGCGCAACCGGAGGGCTGCTCGATACGATCCTTGACGATCCGACGCTGGCAGCCAGCACGGGTTTCCTCTTTGATGAAGCGCAGCCGGAAGCCTTCGCCGATGGACTGCGGCGAGCGCTTTATGCTTACCCCGACCGCGAGGTATGGGAATCGATCCAAATTCGCGGCATGGAACAGGATTTTTCCTGGGAAAAATCGGCAATAGCATACGCGCAGCTCTACCAACAACTTTCAGGGAGATAAACCATGAATATCCGGGCGGTCATTCTGGCAGGCGGCGAAGGTACTCGGTTGCGGGTTCTGACGGCCAAACGCACCAAACCCGCAGTGCCGTTCGCCGGCAAATATCGCATCATTGATTTCCCATTGTCCAACTGTGTCAACTCGCGCATATTTGACGTCATGATCGTGGCGCAATACCGACCGCATTCACTCATCGAGCACATTGGCGCAGGCGGTCCCTGGGATTTAAATCGGGACTTTACCGGCGGCGTGCGCATTCTTACACCCTACCGGGCGCTGGGATCTTCCTGGTTTGTGGGTACAGCCGATGCCGTCCAACAGAATTTCACCTTCATCAAACACGGAAATCCGGATGCGGTGTTGATGCTTTCCGGTGACCATATTTATTCGATGAATTACGAGCCGTTAATCCGCTATCACCAGGAACGCCAGGCGGATATTACCGTTGCGGTCATTAACGTCCCATACGCTGATGCCTCGCGGTTTGGCATCGTTGGCGTGGACGAAAACAATAATATTACGTCCTTTGTGGAAAAACCGGCCGTTCCCCCGTCCACCCTGGCGAATATGGGTATCTATATTTTCAATATGGATGTGTTGAACCTGTCTTTATGGGAAGACCACCTCAACCAGGAGTCCTCGCACGATTTTGGTAAAAATATCCTACCCACCCTGATCGAAAGTGGAAAAAAGGTCGTCGCTTATCCCTACGATGGTTACTGGATGGACGTTGGCACGGTGCAATCCTACTGGCAGGCGCACATGGACCTGCTTTGTGAACCGCCTGCATTTAACCTGTACAATCCTAAATGGGTCATCCACACCCGCACCGAGGAACGCCCGCCGGCGCGAATTCACAGCGGCGCCGTGGTGGAGGACAGTCTGATTTGCGACGGCTGTTCCATCGAATCTGGAGCGCGCGTGGTGCGTTCGATTCTGTCTCCGGGCGTGACCGTGCGCGCTGGAACAACGGTCGAGGAATCCATCATTTTGACCCACACCACCATCTCCAATGATTGTCGGGTGATCCGATCCGTCCTCGACAAACGAATTCATGTCGGCGAAGGAGTTCAAATCGGGGGGCGAGTGGATCCCGATTTGAAGATCGCCATGGTTGGGCGCAATTCCAAAGTTCCCGCGGGCGCCATTCTGCACCCTGGTGGAACGGTGGGTTGGGATGTGATATCATCGGATTACGCCAGTCTGGAAATACACGAAAGTGATTTCGTTCAACCGAGGAGATTACCCTTTGAAATTTGAACGTGCTTCCGGAATTATTTTGCATCCCACCAGCCTGCCCGGGCCGGACGGAATTGGCGACCTGGGTCCAGAGGCCTACCGCTGGGTAAATTTTCTGGCCGATTCAGACTGCCATCTGTGGGAAGTACTGCCGCTCGGGCCTACTGGCTACGGCGATTCACCTTACCAGTGTTTTTCAGCTTTTGCCGGCAACCCCTACCTGATCAGCCCGGCTCTGCTGCTCGAACAAGGACTGATCACCCGCGGGGATTTGGCTGACCGGCCAGATTTCCCGGTTGACCATGTCGATTACGGTGAGGCCATCCAATGGAAGCTAAAAATCCTCGACCGGGCTTACCTCCGCTTCAACCAAACCAAGCACCCGGCACTGTGGGTTGAATTTGGATTGTTCAAGACCACCCAATCCTTCTGGTTACAGGATTTCGCCTTGTTTATGGCGATCAAGGCTTCATACGGCGGCGTCTCCTGGGAGAATTGGCCGCAACTGCTGCGCAAACGCGAGCGAAAAGCGCTCGAATCTTTTATGCGGAATGAAGCCCAGGAAATCGAACGCCACATGTTCCGCCAGTTCCTTTTCTACCACCAGTGGAATGAACTGAAGAAGTATGTCCATACCAAAGATATAAAAATCATCGGCGACATCCCGATTTTTGTGGCCTATGACAGCGCGGATGCCTGGTCGCACCCGGAACTATTTTTCCTGGACGATGACGGCCGGCCGGCCGTCGTTGCCGGAGTCCCGCCCGATTACTTCTCCCCGACCGGACAGTTGTGGGGAAATCCATTGTACCGCTGGGACGTTCACCAACAGCAGGAATACGCCTGGTGGGTCGAAAGGCTCAAATCCACCCTGCAACTGGTTGATATTGCCAGATTGGATCATTTTCGTGGTTTTGGCGGCTACTGGGAAATCCCTTATGGATTACCCACTGCTGAAATAGGCCGCTGGGTACACGGTCCAGGCCGTGATTTCTTCGAAGTCGTACGCGCTGTATTGGGCGACCTGCCGATCATTGCCGAGGACCTTGGCGTAATCACCCCGGACGTGGTCGAATTGCGCGACCGCTTTAATCTGCCGGGCATGAAAGTCTTTCAGTTTGCTTTCAGCAGTGACTCAACTGACCCGTTTCTGCCGCACAATTACCCGCAGCAGTGCGTGGCGTTCACCGGAACGCATGATAACGACACCGCCGTTGGCTGGTACCAGACCGCACCTGAATCGGAGCGCGACTTTATCCGCCGCTACCTGGCGCGTTCCGGCGATGACATCGCCTGGGACATGATCCGGGCGGTATGGGCCTCCGTGGCTACCTTTGCCCTTGCCCCGCTGCAGGATGTCCTCAGCCTTGGGCCTGAGGCGCGTATGAACCTGCCCGGACGGCCGTACGGAAACTGGACCTGGCGCATGAGACCGAACACGCTGACCGATGATGTTGCCCGCCGCTTAAGAGAAATGAACACCCTCTACAGCCGTGCAGAGCTGGAAACCCCTGAAAAGACACCCGTCAAGCTCGATTACCAGGGTTAGCGGTTATTTTCACCCCCAGAGCGCGACGCCAGGAAGATTCCAGCCAGAATCAACGCCCCGCCAACCAGTTCACCGGTACCCGGCGCCTCCTTCAGGAATATCACTGCCAGGATGGTGGTTCCCACCGGTTCGCCCAACAATGCCAGCGACACAAATGCCGCTGGCAAATATTTTAAAGCCCAATTAAACGATGAATGCCCAATAACCTGCGGGATAATCGCCAGCAGGCTAAACCAAAGGTAGGTCATCCCCGAAAACCCGGTTAATTTTTCACCGGATATCGCCACAAACAGCAACAGAAACACCGCCGAAATACTGTAAACCCAAAAGGTGTACGAGAAAAGCGATAGCACCGGCCGCACCTGACGTCCGATTAACATGTAACCAGCCGCCATGAACGCGCCAAATAAAGCCAGGGCATTGCCGAGCATGGCCTGCCCACCGAGGAGGTCATGCAGTGACAGGCAGGCTAATTTGCCAGCCTCCAGGGTGCAGGATTCCTGGAAGCCCACCAACACGCCGCCAGCCATGGCAATCAACAACCCGAGCCAGGTCTCCCGGCGGATGCGTTCTTTCAACACCAGCGGTGAGAGGATGGCCACCCAAAGCGGCGTGGTTGTCACCAGCACCACCGAACTGGCAACAGATGTGTATTCCAGGGAAGTAATCCATGCGCCGAAATGGAACGCCAGGAAGAGACCGGAAAGCAGAATGAGCCGGCGTTGACCTGGCTTGAGCGCCTGCATCGACCGCACAGCGCCAGGCAATGCCACGGGTGCCAGGATCAAACCGGCCAGTGTCATGCGGTAGGCAGCAATTACCAACGACGAAGCTTCTTTTTGAGCGAAGCGAATGAAAATCGAGGCAGTTGAAACAGCCAGAATCCCGATCAGGAGAACGGCCATGGGCGGCGCGGTGGTGCGTTGAGGTGAATTCATAATGCGGGTACGTTTGGCTGTTAGCCCAAAGTTAAAATGTCCCCTAGTCTGACAAAGTTAAACTGTCCCCCTCAGTTGGAGCACTGGGTTTGGATAAGGGGGT
>MGMG01000101.1:0-37928 GCA_001796355.1 Chloroflexi bacterium GWB2_54_36
TAAGGATATTGGCGCTGTGGTCGTTATGGATAAAGGCAAGCTGGTGGGGATTTTTTCGGAGCGCGACTACGTTCGGCAAGCAGAGAAGGATGTGAGCACGATCAAATATCATCCGGTGTCAGATTATATGACCCGCGAAGTGGTCACCATCACGCCCGAGGAGACGGTCCAAGATTGCATGCTGTATATGACTGCCCACCGCATCCGTCACCTGCCCGTAGTCGAAGATGAGAAATTGGTCGGTATCATCACCATCGGCGACGTGGTCAAAACCGTCATCTCCGACCAGTCGCAACTGCTGGAAGAAATGGAAAATTTCATCAGCGGGCGCTACGGCCGGTAAAAAGAATTTCCCTCACATTTGAAAATTTTACGGTGTCTACAAGACTACCTGCTGAATTAGCACAGTATAAAACCTGCACGCGTCGATAATCTGGCTCACACTGCAGTGCTCATTGATCATGTGAGCCAGTTTATATTCCCCGGGGCCAAAGCCAATGGTTGGGATGCCCATGCTGACGGTGGTCACCGCGTTGGTGCTGAAATCCCAAAAGTCGAATGTGGCTGGGTTACTGCCAAAGACGTCGCGGTAGGCGCGGATGCAGCTTTTGGTCAGGTCATGATCCAAGTCAATTTTCCAGGCCGAATGAAATGGCTCATATTGAATATCCATTCCGGTCCAGCTTTTCCGATAAAGCGTACCCACCTCCCACGCGGCATTTTTCCCCTGGATGATCGCATCCATTTCCTTGACAATCGATTCTTTGGTTTCTCCGGGCGCCATTCTGCGATCCAGATACACCTCGCATTCGGACGGCACTGCGTTCAAAGAGGCGCTGGTGCTTGAAATCCGTGACATCACCAGCGTGCCACGGGGCGCCGCCTGCTTCACCAACTCGGCGTTCTTCTTTTCCACGCGCTGGATGATCTCAGCCATTTCATAAATGGCATTGACCCCTTTCTCCGGGGCTGATCCATGGGCGGATACCCCCCGGGTCTTGATTACAATTTGGGCTTTGCCCTTATGCCCCAGAGAAATCAGGTTATCCGATGGTTCACAAATAACCATGTAATCTGGCTTGACTTGGCATTCCTTGAAGAGGTGTTTTAAGTTTTCCCCATCGCAATCTTCTTCAAAAACAGTGCAGGAAACATAAATGGCCTTGCCAGAATCAAAACCCAATCTGTGGGCAATTGCGCCGGCATAGATCGAGGCTGCTGCCCCGGATTTCATGTCGACCGAGCCGCGCCCATGCAGGTTGCCATCGACAATTTCTCCGCTGAAAGGAGGCATGTCCCATTTTTCCTCGTCATTGACCGTCACCGTATCGACATGCGAGTCAAACATGATAGATTTTGCGTCATTGCCAATTCGGCCGACCACATTGCCCATCGCATCGATGCGGACTTCATCATAGCCCAACGATTTCATTTTCTGCGCGATAACCCGGATAATTTGCTCCTCCTGCCCGGAATAGCTTTTGATGCGCACCAGATCTTGCGTGAAAGCGATCAAGTCTTGCTGGTCTAGCGGTGTCATCCAATCGGAACTGTTCATATATAGAACCTTATATGTTGGTCACATAGTATTAATAGTGAAAACATATCGTAGGAATAAATATACTACGAGATTTTTGCAAAGCTTATCGCCAGGTGGCTTTATTTATCCAACATCTTTTTTGTTGGCAATTTCCGCAAGGAGCCGATTTGACTCTCGTAACAAGGCAACAATCTCTTTTTGTGATTTTCGTACGTTATTGAAATTCATTAATAGGAAAGGGACGAAGATTAAAAAGAAGAGGATAAACGAAATAGGATCGGACATTTTTTCTCCCTGGGAGTATGGCTGCCACCTGACGCACAGCTAAACAGATAAACCACATTGATTATTGGGGATCGAACTGCACCCTACACCCGGGTGCTGAATAATTAGCGTAAGGGGCGGCTTGCGAGTCGCCCCTTTTTTGCGTTTTTCTTAAATATGACCAATGAGCTGCACCCTGGATTACAAGAAATAAAACCGTTAAAAGCTACCCACTAAAAACGATGGGCACTGATTCAAAAATTTGATTAAGGGGTTGTAGTCCAATGATCATTAAGCCCAAATCCTGGTGCGGCTTCGTGAAAATGGGTCATTCCTGAAGGATCCAGGTAATTTTCCAGAATTGTGGCATATTGTCCCCACAGGCTGCCACCTGGTCCTACCCAGACAATTTTGGAAAAGTAAGTATAGTGCGCGTCTTGCGAGCCATCATCATCTGAATCATACCAACCTTCGTTTTGGTTGGTCAACCAACCTAAACTGATCCCGCCGACAACGCCTCCAACCAAACCCCGATCAAGCTTTCCATCGTCGTTGCAATCTACATTGGCAAGCCACTCGTCACTCCACTTCATGATCAAGTTATCATCAACATAATCACCTGTGTCACCCCAATATGTACCATCAAGGTTTCTATCAGAGCCATCATAAGTGCCGTTAAACAAGTGTGCTTGATAGTTGTAACCATACTGGTCAAAACCAGTGGACAGAGGATTACCAGCGGAATCAGTGATCGTTCCTCCCTGAATAGTCGCACAGGCAGTATATGAATTTTCCCAGGCTGTCTCATTCCCATTGGAATCAGTCTGAACCGGTTTCGCTGCAAGCGCTGTCGATGTACTTATTAGCAAAGCGCAAATAACCAGCATGAAAATCAAGAATTTCTTTTTCATCCCCTTATCTCCTTGGCAGTTTGTTCATGATTGTTCGGCAATACCTGTTCCCCGCCTTATTGATATTGAAAAGGCTTAAATGGGATCTAGGGCACGATAATTTACAAATTTGATTAAAGGCATAATATGATAACCCCCACCTCCTTTGAATTTATAAACAGCAAATATAAATTCGCATTTTCCTGCTTCTGTTTTCCCACACCTTAGTACATGTTAAGAGTATATATGATTGCGTTTATAAAAACAATAAAATAATTTTTCTAATTCGGATACAGTGCTATTTGAAAAATTATTTTGCGATTCTTCTCTGCTGTTTATGCCTTAACTAGATGCCATTTTTTCAGGGGAAGCCCAGTGTCCGGAAATCACACTGATTACTGGGCGAACAGTACTCTACCCGCTGCGCGGAATACAAGGCGTCCTTAGGGGAGGTTCGCGAGCTGTAGGGTGTGTTCGACCGAGTTAGCAACCTGATTCCCGGGACATATTACTAAAATCTGGAACACATCTGGTCGAACGCACCGAAATATCGACTTTATGGTGCGTTCGACCATTTCCTTCAAGACATGCATGTCAGGCTCCGAAAGCCGTCTTGTTCGTTGGGGGCGAACACACCCTACGCCTGATTGCGCTTCAAGATATGTGTGATGTTCTCAGGTAGCTAGTTTGATCGTTCGAGGTCAACAGCACTGTCTATCCAGACTTACAAATTTTCCCGTCATTTTCTGATTTGACATTTTCCACAAGCGCCCCTAAACTAACCCCATGCTTGCCCGAGTGTATTCCTGCGCGGTCGTTGGCCTGGAAGGCGTCATCGTCGAAGTCGAGGTTGACTTTGGCCAGGGGATGCCTAAAATCACCGTCGTCGGGCTGCCGGACGCCGCCGTGCAGGAAAGCAAAGAACGTGTTTACTCAGCCATCAAAAACGCCGGGTTGATGTATCCGCGCCGCGCACTGACCGTCAACCTGGCGCCAGCTTCGGTGCGCAAAGAAGGGCCGGCTTACGACCTGCCGATTGCCCTCGGCGTGCTGGTGACCACCGAGCAATTAGCGCCTGAAAAGCTGGACAAAACCCTGGTTTTAGGCGAGCTATCGCTGGACGGCACGGTTCGTCATGTGCGCGGCGTGTTGCCTATGGCTGCCACAGCCCGCCGGGAGGGGTTTACCCGCCTTTTCTGCCCGGAGGTTGATGCGGCTGAAGCCGCTCTCATCCCCGGGCTGGAGGTGATTCCGGTACGCTCGCTCATCGACTTGACTGCCCACCTTTCCGGTTACGCCCCCATCGCTCCCCACCCGCCCGTCGAGGTGGACGACGTCGAAATAGCCGTCCAGACCGATTTCCGCGACATCAAGGGGCAGGAACATGTCAAACGGGCGCTGGAGGTGGCGGCTGCCGGCGGACACAATTTGATGATGTCCGGGCCGCCGGGCGCCGGCAAGACGTTGATGGCTCGCGCCCTCCCTGCCATCCTGCCGCGCATGTCCATCGAAGAAGCGCTGGATGTGACCCGCATCTACTCGGTGGCCGATCAACTGCCACCGGAGGTGCCGTTGATCCGTACCCGACCGTTTCGCGCCCCGCACCACACTATCAGCCATGCCGGGTTGGTTGGCGGCGGCAACCAACCCCACCCGGGAGAAATCTCACTGGCGCACCGCGGGGTGCTCTTCCTGGACGAACTACCTGAATTTGGTCAACGGGTGTTGGAAGTGCTACGCCAGCCGATCGAGGACAAAATCGTCACCATCAGCCGCGCGCAGGGGTCGCTTACCTTCCCGGCTAATTTCCAGTTGATCGCGGCCATGAACCCCTGCCCGTGCGGCTACTATGGCGACCCGGTCAAGCCTTGCACCTGTTCCAACTCTACCGTCACCAAATATCAGAAACGCATCTCCGGCCCACTGCTGGACCGGATCGATATTTTTGTCGAAGTACCGCGCGTCGATTACGATAAGCTGTCCGACCAGCGTCTGGGCGAGCCGTCACAGGTAGTGCGCAGCCGGGTGGAAAATGCGCGCGCGATTCAACGCCAGCGATTTTCCGAAAACGGCATCTCGGCCAATGCGGAAATGCGTCCGGCAGATATTCGCCGTCACTGCGGATTAGACGATACCGGCATGAACTTGATGCGCGCCGCCATGAACCAGTACCAGCTTTCGGCGCGCGCTTATCACCGCATCCTCAAGCTGGCGCGCACTATCGCCGACCTGGGTGGAGTTGAGCATATTACACCGCAACACCTGGCGGAAGCGCTGCAGTACCGTCCAAGAACCGTCCTGCAGTAACCAGCAAATGCAAGCTGGTCTGGTTAGTTGAATATGACAGGCAGATAAATCAAAAATTCTGATGGGGGGGATGTGGCGGTATGGGTAGCGGTTGGCACCGCTGTTTCAGTCGGCAATGGGGTGAGAGTGTCAGTGGGGGTGGCCGTATCCGCCAGCGTTGGAGTTAGGGTGTCGGTGGGTGCTGCTGTATCAGTCTGAGTAGGCGTCAAGGTATCGGTCGGTACGGTTGTGTCGGCCTGAGTAGGCGTCAAGGTATCGGTCGGTACGGCTGTGTCGGTCTGAGTTGGCGTCAGGGTGTCGGTCGGTGCGGCTGTGTCGGTCTGAGTCGGCGTCAGAGTGTCGGTTGGTGCGGCTGTGTCGGTCTGAGTGGGCGTTGAGGATTCGGTTGGAGTAAAGGTATAGGTTGCTGTGGGCGTATCAGTCAGGGTGGGGGTGGGAGCTGGCGGCGCAGCCAGCGATATTTCCCAGACCTTCCCGTCATCCTCTTCCGGGGAATTTCCAGGGCCGTAATCGTTATCAATGCCGCGGCTGACAATATAGATATGCGTCTCTTCCGGCGCAAGACTACCGGGCGCCAGAGTCAGCCCGGAACGAATATTGGCTGCTGTTCCCATGAAACTCAAATCCCAGACATTGAGCAGCTCGCCGCTCAGGCTGAACTCACCCAGGTAACGATCGGCAGCCGCGGTGCTGATGATGAATACCGTGCCACTGGCGTCGTTGTAGGTTATGCCTTCCACGTCGGAGAAACCTAAAGCGTCGGTGTCATGCTGATTTACCGGCCCATCGTCAGCCGTACCCAACAATCCATCAGGTCCAAGACTAAACCAGAAAAATTCCCCATCGCCACCGCCGGCAATAAAAAGCATATTGTCACCGTATGCCAGATCTTCAGGGTCGCTCCCGCCGGCGCTGAGGTAACCAGCCATATTTTTTGTAAATTTTGTATCATCTCCGGTACAGTAGATACCATCCGGGCCGACATTGATCTCGGTGACTTGCTTTGCATCATCATTGGCGAAAAACAACCGGCCATTGACCGTGTTGAGCGCGATCCCGCTGGGTTCATTGGAAAAATAGGTCGTGTCACAGGTGCCATTTTGTACACCGGATGTAGTTGTAAAAAAAACATTTACATCCTGATAATAGACAGGCATTTCATCGACTTCACTGTCTGAGATGACCAGGCCGCCAGTTCCCGGCCAGTACTCGATCCCAGCCGGATCCGGGCTGTTCGGGTTCCAGCCGGGTAAACCGGTAGTGAAAGTACGGATCAGATATGCAGCCTGCAGGGTCATCCCCGCGGGCAGAGCGGTTGGGGTGAGTGAAAGTTCGATGATCTGCCCGCTGCGTTGCAGCGTAGGCGATGTGTTTTCCGCTCCCCCGTCTAACACAAACAAGCTTTGTTCGGCCGGATCATCGGTCTGGTCAGAACTGGGAGCAAAAGTCAACCCCTGGATATTGACCAAACCCAGCACGCCGATTTCCATACTGGAAAGTACATCACCATCCAGTGAAATTTCGTAAATCACCTGCTGCGCTGTGTTTACCGTAAAAAGTGTGTTAGCAGTCGAATTGAACACCAACCCTTTAAGCTCCTGGCCGGCCGAAACGCCAACCGCAGCTTTGCGCAGGTTGATGATGTCATGCCCGGCTAAGTCAATAACCGAGCCATCCGGGCCGAGTTTCAGCGCATGGATGCGCGGGCCTTGCGCGTCCAAAATATAAATCGCGCTGTTAACTGGGTCCACTGCCAATCCCGACGGCGTTTCGATTGCCAGGCTGCGGATGTCATGCGATTGGACCGTGATTGACAAGCCGTTATCAATTATGGTTTGCTGGATGCTATAGCTGTCGACCCATACCAGCTCGCCGGTGGAGGGATTGAATGCAGTTGCCGGTGAATCAGCAGCCCCTGCAGGCAGGTTCGCTTTTTCTGCCGAAGTGCCATAACCTTTTATCCTTATGGGGGCGGATGGTCCTGAAGCAGATTGCCATACCAGGAATTCGCTGGACGTGGGATTATAGGCAAAGCCGACCGGAAAATCGACGCCAAATTCACCTGTGTAAATCGTTTGCAGTGCTTTGAACGGGTGTGGCTCGATCGCTGCCCAGGCGATAGACCGGATCGCCAGCAGAACGCCCGTCAATAATCCCAAAATTAGGGCATACCGGTAGGTTTTGTGGAGATATGACGTGGCTATGCGCATGATCTTCGGTCGGCGGCGGATGAGATAAGAAACATCGAGTTAGCAGGTTTTCTTACCGGTCTGCCTCAGCCTTATGGAATAAAGATGCCGTCGACATCGTTGGCATCCAGACCCCAGAAGCTGCCGTCGAAGTAAAGCGTCGGTGCAAAGCTGCATGCTGTACTTTCACCAAGCGAAGTCGGCGTGCAGACAAACACGTCTTCGTTCAAACCCGATATCCCTGTCACTGTGAAATCCACCAGAGTGGATAAATAGATATCACCATTCGGCGTCACATCCAGCCCATCGACGTCTTCGTTGGTTGTGTCTCCCAATCCAACAGCCGTACCGTCAAAATACAATGACCAGGCGCCGCTGGTGACATCCCCAAGCGAGACCGGTGTAAAAGCCAGAATGTCCTCGTCCTGCCCCGTGACGCCGGGGACTGCCGGATTGCCGGTGGTCGAGATCAAAATCCGGCCGTCTGGCAGCACATCCAACGCATCGATGACCTCGCTGGTGGTATCCAACCCGACGTCACTGCCGTCAAAGTACAGGCTGAACGTCCCGGCGGTATTGCTGCCAAACGAGGTTGCCGTGAATTGGACGATGTCATAGGGCTCGATCGCCAGCGTCCCCAGTGTGAACGCCGTCCGGAAGGTCATCAGCAACGTGGTTGCATCTACAACTGCGAAATCGTTCATATCCTGCCCGCTGGTCGAAATGCCGACATCCGAAGCGTCAAAAAACAGGCTCCAGGATGAGCCATCGTACTGTAGGATGTCCACGTCCTCGGCAGCCACGCCGCCTGCCGTGCCGCCCCCGTCAAGCGAGATGTAAATCTGGCCGGCTGGGGCAGCGGATGTCGCCGTGGGGGTGAAGGTACTGGTGGGCAGCGAGGTTTCCGTTGGGGTAAAAGTACTGGTGGGCAGTAAGGTTTCCGTCGGAGTGAAAGTGCTGGTCGGCGGGAGGGGCGTTTCCGTTACGGTCGCGGTGGAGGTGGAGGTCGGTGATGGGCCAATGGTAGGCGTGGCGGTGTCAGTCGCGGTAGGCGTAGGCGTCGGGGTGTCCGACGGCGCAAGGGTAGCAGTCGGGGTAGCGGTGTTGGTCGGGGTTAAGGTCAGGGTGGGCGTGTTCGTTGGCGTCGCAGTCGGAACAGGTCCAAGCGCCAATAGATTGAAGGCATCTACATCATTTGCAGTTTGCCCCCAGCTACTGCCATCAAAATACAAGGTTGGCGAGTAGGTACAGGTCGTCACGCTGCCTGTCGAACCGGGCGCGCAGATAAAAATATCCTCATCGACGCCGGCTGTTCCGATGACAGCAAAGTCACCCAGAGTAGAGAGGTAGATATTCCCGGCAGCGTCCACATCCAGCGCATCGACATCTTCAGTACTGCTGTCCGCCAGACCGACATCAGACCCATCGAAGTACAAGGCCCAACTGCCGCTGGTCACATCCCCAAGCGTGACCGGAGTAAAAGCCAGAATATCCTCGTCCGCCGAAGTAACGCCCGGCACGGAGGCTGGTCCGGTGGTGGAAACCAGCACGCGCCCATCGGGTAGTCGATCTACCGAGTCGATACCTTCACTGTTAACATCCAGGCCAATGTCCACCCCGTTGAGCACCATATTGAAAGTTCCAGCCGTGACGCTGCCAAGCGAGGTGGCGTTGAACTGCACCACATCCCGAGCGGTGACCGCGATCCCATTAAGCGTAACCGAACCTGTGAAGGTCATCCAGATAGTGCTGGCGTCGATGATGTCGAAGGCAAAGAGATCCTGGCTGCCTACACCCACATCCGAGCCGTCGAAATATATACTCCAGGTCTGCCCGTCGAAGCGCAGAATGTCTTCATCCGAGAAAGTGATCCCGCCGACGCTTCCATTGGATGCCATGGACAGGTAGAGCGGATTGCTGGATGGCGTCGGAGTGGCGGTTGGAGTAGCAGTTGCGGTAAAGGTGTTGGTGGCAGTAGGAGTGTCCGTCGCAGTTGGTGACGGGCCAAGAGTCGCTGTAGCAGTAGCGGTTGGGGTGTCAGTGGCGGTTGAGGTAGGCCCAACCGTGTTGGTTGCCGTGGGGAGCGGGGTGTTCGTCGGCGTAGCCGGCGGGGGTGGATTGATCGAAATTTCCCAGATTTTCCCATCATTTTCAGTCGGGCTGGGATTTGTACCGCTGTCATTATCAATGCCGCGGCTGGCAATGTAAATATTTTTGACGCTGGGATTGGCCAGGCTTGGCAGGTATCCCACGTCCGAACGGATGTTTTGCGCGCTGCCCATAAAGCTTACGTCATAAGCACGCAGCAAGGTTCCACTGGTGGTGACTTCACCGATATATTGGTCGCTGCTGCTGGTACTGACGATGAACAACGTTCCGGCTTCGGGGTAGTAACCAATCCCTTCCAAGTCTTTGAAGCCAAGCGCCAGGGTATCGAAATGCGAAGCCGGGCCGTCATCCCCCCCGCCCAGCACCCCGTTGGCGCCCAGACTGAACATATACACTTCCGCGTCAGAACCGCCAGACATAAACAACATATTATTACCGTAGGCCAGGTCCTCGGGGTCGCTGCCGGTGCCGCCGAACAGGGTCACCGTGCTGACTTTGGTCACCGCGTCGTCTGCCGTACAGTAAACGTTGTCTGCGCCCAGGTTGATCTCATAAATTTCTTTGCGGTCATCATCCGTCATAAAGATGCGATTATTGTTGGGATTGACCGCGATCCCGGTTGGCTCGCGTGAAAATGCCAGCGTGTTACAGGTGCCAACCAGCGATCCGGATAACGTTGAAAAATAGACATTTGCGCCGGCGTAAACCGACATTTCATCCACTTCGCTGTCATCGATAATCAACCGGCCGGTCAAAGGAAAATAATCGACCCCGGAAGGGTCAGGGCTGGAAGGACTCCAGGCATTCTTTGACGTGTCAATCGTGCGCACATGAGTTGCCGGAAGCAGCGTCGTTCCGCCAGGCAAGGCCAACGGCTGCAGGGTCAACTCCAAAATTTGACCGCTCTTCAGCGTTGTTCCAGTTGCGGAAGTTTCTCCGCCGTCCAGGACGAACAAGTATTGCGCGGACGGATCATCCGTCTGGTCTGCGCTGGGGGCAAAGGTCAATGCCTGAATATTCGTCAGTTCAAAATTAGCCAGATCCAGCGAGGCTGTTGCCTCGCCATCCAGCGTAAATTCAACTATTTTTTGCTCAACCGGGGCAACCGCATACAAATGCCCGTTTTGCGGGTTAAAAGCAATCCCTCTCAGAGTTGAACTGCCCATTCCATTTAAACTTACTCGCTTAATTCGCCCGCCTTGTAAAGCAGAGGCTCCGTCGAAGTTCTGGTTGGCTGCCGGCGCGACCGATACGACCCGCGGTCCTTTAGCGTCCAGGATATAAAGTCGCCCGGTTAGTGGATCGAACGTGATGCCCGCGGACTGCTGCACGCCGTAAGCCCGGGCGTCGAAGTTGACTGCGGCTCCAGCGGCCGTATCCGGGTAACCTCTTTGATTCAATTTCACCTGGGTAAGCCGGGCAGACAAACTGTCAAGAAAGAAAAGGCTGTCGCTGCGTGGATCGAAGGCAGCGTTGAGGCTACCTGCGACGAGAGGCAAATTCACGCTGCCGCCGGGCTGCTCGTAATTGGCAAGCAAGCGCGCCTGTGCCAATTCAACCGTGTCGCCCCAAAGGATGAAACCATTGGCAGCCGGTAAGAATGCAAATCCAGCGGGGTGGAGCACCCCGGCTTTCCCGGTCGATATACTCTGGATATCAGCAAATTCGGCCATTCCAATTGCAGCTTGAACGGTTGGCGTGGCGGAAAATAAATTTGCTACCAAAATTCCAAGGGCCAGAACCAATCGGAAAATAACGGTAAATTGCTGCAAACCCTTTATTAACATTCCATTCCTCCCTTAATAAAAAAAGCCGTTCATGGACTTCTCCATCAAACGGGCTTTTCGGCAATCAGGATAACCATTGCATCGGTGCCTGACTTTGCGCATTCCGGTCAATGAATACGCCTTTTCGAAGCCAATCGATATTATATTTTCTATCTATAAATATACCTTAATAACAATCAAAATGGTATATGTTGACCATAAACTCTAACAATTTCTAATTTTTCGGGTTGTACTATTAAGATCGACGTAGGCTATAATACAAATGCGCCAACTGATCAGATTCCGTTACGTTTCCGAACCATTCGTCAGGAGACCTGCGATGAGCGATGGACACGACCGAACCCATGGGCCTTTTTTAGCGCTGCTTGTATTCGCCTTTCTGCTGGCATTAATTGTCCTGCTTGGCCCGGACATTAAACGGCTGGCGGCAGGCCAGCTTCCTTCGTCGGGCGGTCAGGGATCAGCCCCCTCAGGCGGCTTCGATCCTTTCACACCCATTATCTATGCCCTCGACTCGCTCGGCCGCGCAATTGGGAAATTCTTCGGCAGTATCTTCCCATAATCTCCCAGGTCGTTGGAGCGGAGGAAGCTTTGCAGCCGTTTCGTAAAAATGTCGCGATTGCAATCGACGGGGGTGGTATTCGTGGGTTAATCGTCGCCCGCGCTTTGTCCATCCTCGAGATGACGCTGGGGCAACCGCTGCACGCGATCTCCCGGTTGAACGCCGGAACTTCGACCGGAGCGATAATCGCTGCCGGAATCGCTGCCGGACTGACAGCCAGTGAACTCGAAACCCTTTATCATTCCCTGGGGCCGAAAGTATTTCCGACCACGCTGCGCAAGTTAATTTTCCCACTGACACGTTATAAATATCCGGCTGAACCGTTCCATACTTTCCTCAAAGCCGCGTTTGGCGAAAAGCGCATGGGCGACTTTTGGATTGCAAAACCGCCGACCGATGTGGTAATCACGCTCTACGACCTGGCCGAAAACCGTAATCTGTTCGTCAAGCCCTGGAAAGAAGAATACGTGGATTGGCCGCTGGTCCGCGCGGTACAGGGGTCCTGTACCGTTCCAACGTATTTTCCAGTGCTCGAAGGGCGTTATATCGATGGCGGAGTCGGGTCTTATGCCAACCCCAGCTACCTGGCGGCCTATGAAGCCCACTTCATCCTGAAGTGGGCCCCGCAGGAGACCACCCTGCTCTCATTCGGCACCGGCCGCGAACCCTATTCCTTCGATGCAAAAAAAGCCACCCACTTTTGGCCGTGGGATTGGCTGGCGCGCATGTTTGGTGTTTTTCTGCATTCGGCCGAAGATCAGCAAGTTAACCTGGTGGAGACGTTCTTCGAGAAGCTGGATTTCCGTCGCTACCAGGTGAACCTGCAGGAGCCGATCGAGATGGACGATGTCGGCTACATCGACCGGCTGCTGGATTACGGCGACATCATGGGCAGAATGATTTTGGATGATGTTTATGACAAAGCCATGACCGTCAACCCTGAAAAACCACAGCCCAAACTTGTATAGTAATCAATAATCTCTGTTGTCGATTGTAAAAATAAACAGGTTTTCGAGTGAATTCGCGAAAACCTGTTTATTTTTGATTAGTTTATGGTGGCGATTAAGTTGCAGGGGTCATGGACTTCGTCGTAGACCGGGCTAACAGGACGCCCAAAGCGATCAGCCCAAAAATTGTTACCGCGGTCGTAATCGCAAATGCAATATCTGGTAACTGAGAGTTCACTTTAGTCACTACGTCAAGTAGGATGTCCGCTAGTAAAAGGGCTAGCCATGGCAGGCCAATCAAAATGGGGAGAAAATTGGCGGTAGAAAAAAACTTTTTTCGCTGGGCATCGATGCCGAACAGCACCAACCCTAACATGGCAGCCGTAACTCCAAGCATAAGGGTTTGCCACCACGGGCTCTGATCAACAATGCCTAGCCCAATCGCACCAACCACTGCTGCGACGGTACCTACGAGAGAAATTACCAAGCCGGTGCGGCCAAGCCTGGATGCAGTGGCAAAGAACCGAGACCTTAACCCCAGTACTCCGGCTGTAAGGCACAGAATACTGATCACCATGAGCGGAGATGCAGCTGGTTTAAGGAACCGATCGATTGGCAAACTGGCAGCATTTGCTTCGTTAAAAACTGGACGGGAACTGGCGAATATACTTAGTACAATGAACAAGCCGCTCAAGGCCATTAACCAACCCGACATTTTGATCCATTTGGATTGAGTCATTTCAGCACCTCGATTTGAATATTGTTCGATGATCGATACAAAAGTGTCGATCAAAGTGAACCCCCACAACCCCAATAGACCCCCGGGTGTTGAACGATCTACAGCCCGCAAGCAGCTATCACGAAATACTTGCGCCATCAGGTTGCTATACTCCGATTTAAAATTACGTGGGTAGAGTTCCAGCAGAGCCTGGTACACCATTGTGGAAAATTTTACCGACTTCGATTCTTCCAATTGAATGTCCATGAGCGGTAACTTAACCCGTAAACTCTAGCACCTGTTTAAGGTGGGCAATGGACACCTGGCGCGCCAGGCGGTCAGCTTCGGTTTTAAGTGCCTTATTACCGATGCCGGTCAAACGATAGTAACGGCGGCGCTGATCGTCCATCTCCGGGTCAGGGCGTTCTCCGCTCTCTTCGATGAGCCCGGTTTCAAGCATGCGCTTGATCGAGCCGTAGAGGGTGCCGGGACCCATTTTTACCTCACCCTGAGTGTTCTCCTCAACTTCCAGCATAATGGCATAGCCGTGTTTTTCACCGTCGCTTAACGCCAACAGGATGTTGAACACAGCCGGCGTTAAAGGAACTTGAGGTTGGCTTCTGGTTCTGGTTGCCTCCATTATTATTCCTTTCTATATCCATAGCGGATGTATCTATTACGGATATTATAGATCAAAATTATCACAATGTCAACAGGGAATTTCCGGAAAATTTCCGCCTTTCCAGTGCCCCCTCGCCAGCCAGTCTCCATTTATAATCGACTCCTATGTTGCGCTACCTGTTCACCGATAAAACTTATTACCGCACCCTGCGGCGGTTGGCTATCCCAATCATCTTGCAGTACCTGATTTCGTCCTCGATGAACATCATTGATGTAGCTATGATCGGGCAGTTGGGTGAGACCGCCGTGGCCGCCGTTGGCTTGAGCAACCAGGCTTTTTTTATCATGACGCTGGTCATGTTTGGCATCAGCAGCGGAGCTGCCATTTTTTCGGCCCAGTATTGGGGACAGCAAGATATCACAAGCATTCGCCGGGTGCTGGGAATTTGCCTGGCAATCGCCACCAGCGCGGCTGTGATATTCACAATCATTGGTGTCGTTACTCCAGGCTCATTTTTAGGGATTTTCACCGAAGACCAGGCAGTAGTGACCCTGGGCAGCCGCTACTTGCGCATTGTGGGACTCAGCTACATTGTCACTTCGATCACCTACAGCTACTCTGCAGTGCTGCGCTCCACTGAAGAAGTGCGCCTGCCCATGGCGATCAGCAGTTTCGCCATTTTATTCAAAACGGTGCTTTCCTACCTGTTGATTTTTGGGCATCTTGGCTTTCCAAAATTGGGCGTGGAGGGAGCCGCCATAGGCACCCTGATTGCACGCTATCTGGAATGTATCATCCTGCTAATTTTTGTTTACCGCCGGAAAACCCCTGCTGCCATCACCCCGTCGGATCTGCACGGCTACGACCGGATTTTCCTCAAGCGATTCTTTCACACCGTACTGCCGGTAGCGTTCAATGAGTTGGCCTGGTCATTGGGCGTCACCGTATATACCGTTGTCTATGCGCGCATCAGTACCGAGGCAATTGTCGCGGTCAATATTGTTTTTTCCATCGAAAATCTGGCCTTTGTGGCGTTCCTGGCCATCTCGGATGCCACCGGGATCATGATCGGCAACCAGATCGGCGCTGGCCGGGAAGACCAGGCTTTCGATTACGGCCGGCGTTCGCTCACCATTGGGATTATAGGTGCACTAATGGTAGGGGTGTTGGTGTATCTTAATATCAACAACATAATCCAAATCTACAAAATATCCGCAGTATCGCTTGAATATACTGCCAGAGTAATGGCCATTTCAGCGTCGGTACTATGGCTACGAGTCTCGAATATGCTGATTATCGTTGGAATCCTGCGGCCAGGCGGCGATACCCGATTCGGACTGGCACTGGATTTGATTTCGCTCTGGTTCATCGGGGTGCCGCTTGCATTGATTACAGGTCTGTGGCTGAAGCTGCCGGTGTACTGGGTCTACCTAATTGTCAATGCCGAGGAATTGATAAAATTCGGCATCGGGTTAAGGCGGGTGGGGTCGCGCTGCTGGATCAATAACCTGGTGCGGCCGGTCGCGGTCGAACCGGTAGTCGATTCATAATTTTCGCCTAAAGAAGTTTGCGGTGCATCCGGTAGCGTTTATATACCGCTGCACCGAAGCGCTCCGCCAGCAACTCGCAAGCCTTTCCATATAAAAAGCGAGTCGGTTTATCCCGATCATTGGGGCAGCGGGGAATAAGATCAGCAGTAGACTTGTTGTAGAATACGAGCGGAATTACGAATACTACAACCCAAAACTGGTTATTGAGATTTCAAACTGTCTAAAATATCTGGCAAAAATCAAGGAACTAAACTGTCCCTGACGTTGTATAATTATACAAATTAATCTTTTTACTTTACCAGAACAGTTCCCTCCTTAATATGTTTGGATAAACAGGTAGGCACTGGCCCCGGTTCGATTTACCGGGTTGCTGGTTCATTAAAATATCCCCCAGGAGTTCTTATATGCCATCCTCAGGACCGATCAACAAGATTGGAATTTATGTTGATGTAGCTTACATCTACAACAACGGTGGGCAAAAAATGCAGTATGACGCTCTGCGCGAGTTTGCCTGCCGCGATTATTCTGAACCCGTCCGGATGAATGCGTATGTGAGCTACGACCGCGACCGGGCTGACTGGGATGAAAATTACCGCAAGGGAACTCAGAATTTCCATTCGGCGCTGCGCGATATGGGGTACAAGGTGATCGTCAAAGAAATCCAGTGGTTCCAGGATGAGAGCGGCAACCGTTATGGCAAGGCCAATGCAGACCTCGATCTGGCGGTGGATGTACTGCTGCAATCTGCCAACCTGGACCGCATTCTACTGGCAAGCGGTGACGGCGACTTTGTTCAGGTCGTCCGCGCGCTGCAGGACAAAGGACTGCGGGTGGAGGTGCTGGCGCTGGATAATGTCTCCAGCAAGCTGCGCCACGAGGCTGATTTCTTCATCTCGGGCTACCAGGTACCGAACCTGATTCCGACCGCCAATCATAAGACCGAAGGTCCGCTCTGGGGCGAGTTGGGGTCGCGAGTGCGCGGATGGTGTTACTGGCACAGCGACCAGGGGTACGGTTTCATCCGTTATATCAAAGGCATCAGCCCCGGCTTATGGCTGACAGATACCCGCCATCCGGATTCACCGTATGCCACTGCATTCTTCCATGATTCCAACCTGCCGGATGCGGTTCGTCCCAACAACCTGCCCAGCCGCAATTACGTCATGGAGATGGAACTGGCCAAATCCGAACGCGGCGGCGGCGTGCAGGCGATCAATATGGAACTGGTTAGCAAGTATTGATAGAGGTCATTGGAACGAAGCAATCTGCATCGGTTGTCGAAAGTGACCGCAGCAGTAAGAAATAATGGTTATATTAGCGCGGATTGCTTCACCGCTTCGCGGTTCGCAATGACAAAACAGAGTATTAAATGAATTTCGAGTGTTTTTGCGCCGCTTTGGCGGCGCAAAAACACTCGATTTATGATAAGAAAACGCTACTTTCTTGGTTTGAGCTTTGGGCCTTCGGGGGTGTCCATCAACTCCCAGCCGTCAGCGGTAATCTGATCGCGCAAAGCGTCGGCATCCTGCCAACGTTTTTCTGCGCGGGCCTGCTGGCGCTGGGTAAGCAAAGCCACCACCTCAGCCGGAGCTTCCTCAACAGACGGTTTCCAATCTGCCAGGCCGAAGCCAAGTACGGTATCAAATTTCAGCAGCGTGGCCTTGCGCACGCCTTCTGGCAGGTCAGAGCGCACCAATTCCCAGACGAGCGCAATCGCCCGCGGCATATTCAAGTCGTCATCGACCATTTCGCTAAAGCGATCCAGGTAATCCTCGTCTACTACACTCGGGTCGCCCAGTTCATGACTGATGGCGCGCAGCCGGTCGAGCGATTTCGCAGCGGCATCCAGGCCTTCCCAGGAAAAATTGAGCTTTTGTCGGTAGCTGGCATTCAGGCAGAACATGCGGTAGGCCAGCGGGTCATATCCCTTCTCGACCAGCGTTTCGACGCGCAAAAAGTCGCCGCTAGACTTGGACATGCGCACACTGTCGTCCAATTGCAGGAAATAAGCGTGCATCCAGAAATTTGCCAGACGGGTACCGTAGCAGGCTTCTGTCTGGGCAATTTCATTGGTGTGATGCACGGTGATATGGTCTTCCCCACCGCAATGGATATCGAAAAATGACCCAAGATATTTGGCCGACATGGCTGAACACTCGATGTGCCAGCCCGGGAATCCCACCCCCCACGGGCTTTCCCACTCCATCTGGCGTTTCTGATCGCCTGGGCTAAACTTCCACAGCGCAAAATCGGTCGGATTGTGTTTTTCGCCCATATCGATGCGCATGCCAGCCTGCAGGCCTTCAATATCCAGCCGGCCCAGGTAACCATAAGTGGGCAGCTTGCTGGTATCGAAATAAACCCCGTCCGAAGTCTGGTAAGTGTAGCCGGCGGCTTCGATGCAACGAATGAATTCGATTTGTTCCTTAATATGGTCGGTAGCGCGCGACCAGATGGTCGGTTCGACAATGTTCAAGCGCGCCATGTCCTTGCGGAACTCGGCAGTGTAGAAATCGGCAATCTGCCAGGCAGTCATACCCGTGCGGCGTGAACCCTTCTCCATCTTGTCCTCGCCGGTATCCGCATCCGAGGTCAAGTGCCCGACATCAGTGATGTTCATGACATGCTTTACCTGGAAGCCGTTGAACTCCAGCGTCCGGCGCAGCAAATCCTCGAAGATGTAGGTGCGCATATTGCCAAGATGGGCAAAGTTGTACACGGTTGGCCCGCAGGTGTAGAGTCCCACCTCGCCCGGTTTGAGCGGCACAAATTCGCGCTTTTCACGCGTATAGGTATCGTAGAAATACATTTTCGTCATGACGCTGCCCACCTTAAATTGGTATTGCCCCTGATTATACTGGCCTTTAGCCATCCAGGATAAAGCGAATAGAATATCCAGGCAAAACCTTTACCCGATGGTCAATAAAACAATCCCGCCTACCGTCATTGCCATCCCGACCGCCGCCTTAACCGTCAACGGCTCTCCGCCAAAGGCCAATCCCATCAACGCGCCGAATAATGGCGAGGTGAATGCAATCGGCATGACGCGATTAAGCGGGGCACCCTTGAGGGCAGTATAAAAGGCTAACATCCCCACCGCGCCTGCCACCAGCCCGCCGCCAATGATCATATAAAGCAGCGCCTTTGACCCCGCTTGCGGCAATGTTTTCCACTGCGGGTAGCTGGCGATGCCCAAAATTATAAAAGCCACCGCCGTCCGAATGGTAATTCCCATTGTCGGACTCAGATTGCCAAGGTGCAAGCCTTTCTTTTCGAAGTAACCTCCCACCCCCCAACAAATGGCTGTGATCAGTGCAAAGAGCTGTGGTTTCATTTTTTTTCACCTCGAATCATTAGAACTATACGAATTAAACTTAAAATATTGCAAAGTCTATTGTAATTTGTAGGGAAATCCTGTAGAATGTGGGAGAACGTGGAGATAAGTGGGTGAAAGTGGTAAGGAACGCCGGCATTTACCGGCGTTCCAGCATTATGGGAGATTTAGAACTTATGTTCCTCGGGCAGTACGACCATACCATCGATGACAAAGGCCGCATGACCATCCCCTCGGGTTACCGGGAGCTTTTGGACGGCAGCGCTTTCGTCACACGCGGGTTCGAACAAAACCTGCTGGTCCTTCCGCCCGATAAGTTCAACCAACTCGCTGCAAGCATCTCCGATGCCAGTATGACCGGCTCCGAAGGACGCGATTTCCGGCGGTGGATCTTCTCCTCCGCCAGCCGGGTCGAAGTTGACAAAGCCGGCCGCATTCTCATCCCGCAGTTTCTGCGGAACTTTGCCGGGCTGGAAAGCAGTGCGATTGTCGTTGGCAACGGGACTTATTTTGAAATCTGGTCCGCCGATTTGTGGCGACAGCACGAGGAGGAAAACGACCCGGAAAAACAATCCAATCGGTTCTCAGCGATCAATATTCGGTTGTAACCAGAGGGAGGCAACCCCAAATGCAGCCGCAGCCTCCACATCTGCCCGTACTTTACCATGAAATTATACAAGCTTTAATGCCACGAAGCCCAGGCAAATACATTGATGCAACTGTCGGGGCGGGCGGACATGCCTGGGGGATTTTGGAAAATAGTGCGCCTGATGGTCTACTTCTCGCACTTGACCGGGACCCACAGGCGCTGGCGATTGCAAGTCAGCGCCTTTTTGTTTACAAAGACCGGGTTTTTCTTGTCCACGCCTCGTACCTGCACCTTCTGGAAGAAATGGAACGGCTGGGCTGGCAATCGGTGGACGGCATCGTCTTCGACCTGGGCCTCTCATCCATGCAGCTCGACACACCGCAGCGCGGATTTTCATTCCAGAGCCAGGGCCCACTGGACATGCGCTTCGACCCGACCCAGCCGCTGGACGCCGCAGAACTGGTCAATAATTTGCCTGAAAACGACCTGGCTGATCTGATCTGGCGCTACGGAGAAGAGCGCGGATCGCGCCGCATCGCCGCTGCCATCGTCCGCAGCCGGCCGGTGACGACCACCCAGCAGCTGGCTGAAATCGTCAGTAAAGCGATGGGCGGTCAGCGCAGCCGCATCCACCCTGCCACGCGAACCTTTCAGGCGCTGCGGATTGCGGTCAACCAGGAACTGCAGGCAGTAGAGAGCGTACTGCCGCTTGCCGTAAAAGCTTTATCCCCCGGCGGACGCGTGGCCATTATTGCCTTCCACTCCATGGAAGACCGGCTCGTGAAACAGTATTTCAGACGCGAAAGCCGGGATTGCATTTGCCCGCCAGATCAACCCGTATGCGTCTGCGGTCACAAAGCCACCCTTCGAGAAATCACCCGCCATCCCATCATACCGACCGAAGAGGAAACGTTAACAAATCCACGCGCGCGCAGCGCCCGCCTCCGAGTAGCTGAAAAACTCTAAATGGCATAACCCTTGCATACAACCGGATACCAGAACCGCCTTAATACCACCTGATGGAGCAACCCCCTGTGTTTGACCAGCGAATAATCCAAGCATACAAACAAGCCCCCTGGCGCGTACAGCTCCAGTGGATTGGCGCGCTGCTGCTGGTGCTGGTGGTTGGCATGCTGATCGCCGGTGTGTACCTTTACCTCAGCGCCGAAGCTACCGCTGCAGGAACCCAAATTCGCGAATTGGAATTGGAACGCGAAGATTTGCAAATCCGGATTGCCGACTTGAGCACCCAGTTGGCCTTTTTACGTTCAGCCTCTTTTATGCAAAGCCGGGCTGAAACACTTGGCTATAAAAACGCCTCCCAGGGGGATATTGTTTACATACCCGTTCCCGGATATTCTGGCCGCCAGGTGATCTTTTTAGCTCCCCCACCAGGCAACGATCCGGTGGATGCCTCTATCATTAAACCGGCGTACAAAGAATCGCTATGGGAGTGGTTGTACCAGGGCACCTTCGACTTAATTGAAAGCCGGGGGTTAAAACCATGAACAGCACCAATTCCCGCTTGCGCTTTGTTGGCGTAATTTTCCTTATTGTCGGCCTGGCAATCATCTTCCAGATTATTCGGGTACAAAACAGCCCGCAGGCCAAAGAGATGATTTCCTACCTGGAAAAAACCTACAATCAGGAAGTCAGGGTGATCAAACCCGAACGCGGCAATATTTACGACCGCTGGGGCAACCTGCTGGCAGGTAACACGGAAGTATATGAAGTGGGTATCGCTCCCTCACAGGTTGTCAACTCAGACACAGTTGCCCAGGATTTGTCCAGTATCCTTGGGCTCGATTTCAGTGAAATCAAGAAAATCGCCCGCTCCTACATTGAGGAAAGCAACGAGCAATACATGGTCGTTGTCGATTTCGTTTCAGCGGACAAAGTACGCTTACTCGAAAACAAACTGGCGGAATACGAAAAAGCCGCCAAACCCAAAAAAGGCTCCGCCCCTTCGCTCAATGGCGTCCACTGGGTGGCCCACCTGCGCCGCAGTTACCCCGAAAACACCCTGGCAGCCAACATTTTAGGCTTCTACAATTATTATGACCGGGTTGACGGGCGGGGTATTCTGGGTTTGGAAGAACAGTATAATAACCTCCTGGCTGGCACCGCCACGCGCGTGGTGCTGCCCATGAACCCCACCGCTATTCAGGAGATTCCATCGGTTCCACCGGGCTCCAGCTTGATTTTAACGATTGACCGCGGCATTCAAGCAGCCACTGAGCGCATCGCTCAAAAAGCCCAGGAAGATAGCGGAGCCGAATCAGTCACAATATTGGTTATGGATCCAGAGACCGGTGAGATGCTGGCAATGGCAACCACGCCGGCTTTCAACCCGAACGAATATCAAAAATACGGCGAAGTTTTCCCGCAGGGCAGCCATTACAATCGCGCCATCAGCCAGTTGTATGAACCTGGCTCGGTCTTCAAAGTGTTGACCATGGCGGCTGCCCTCGACTCAGGCGCAGTGACCCCTGAAACTACCTTTGTCGATACCGGCGCCATCGAAGTCGGCGGGCTGTGGATTTACAACTGGGACCGCGGCGCCTGGGGCCCGCAGGACATGACCGGCTGCATGCAGCATTCATTGAATGTCTGTCTGGCCTGGACCGCCACTGAAATGGGTCCGACCACTTTCTACAACTACATCCAAACCTTCGGTCTGGGCAAATACACCGGTATCGACCTGGCTGGCGAACAGGTTTACCCCCTCAGTCTGCCGGGCGATCAAAACTGGTATCCGATCAACCTGGGAACCAACGCCTTCGGACAGGGCGTGGCTGCAACCCCCATACAGATGATTACCGCGATTGCCGCGGTCGCCAATGACGGCAAAATGATGGCGCCGCATGTCGTCAAAGCCTATATCCAGGACGGGCACCAGTATGATATCAGCCCGCGATTGATCCGCCAGGTTATCACACCTGATACGGCTCACACGTTGACGGAAATGCTGGCCAACTCCCTGGAAAACGAAGCGTCCGTCGCGCTAGTGGAAGGCTATCGCGTCTCGGGAAAGACGGGTACTGCCGAAATCCCCGGCCCCGGCGGCTACGAATCCAGCGTGACCAATGCCTCCTTCGTCGGCTGGGGTCCAACGGATGATCCAAAGTTCATTGTTTATATCTGGCTGGAAAAACCAACCAGTTCTCCCTGGGGTTCAGTGGTCGCAGCCCCGGTATTTAGTGAAGTGGTCAGCGAGTTGACCGTCTTGATGAAACTGCCGCCCGATTCAGTCCGACAGCAAATGGCACAACCCTGAGGAATAGATTTGCTCACCTTTGCCGACGTCCTCGAAGCCCTTACCGGCATCCGCCCCGAAGCCGCCTCCCTGCTCATCAGTGAGGCTGCCATCGATTCACGGCAGGTGATCCCGGCAGGAATGTTCGTAGCGCTGCCCGGCGAACGGGTGGACGGTCATGATTACGTCGAGCAGGCGTTCAAACGCGGAGCGCACCTGGCAGTGATCCAACGCGATCTGGATATCCACTGCCCGGTCATTGATCTGCGCAAAGGCGACCTTGGTACGCAAATGACGATCCCCGTCCCGCCGTTTGCGTTGCGCGTCGAAGATTCTCTCAAAGCGCTGCAGGATATTGCTCGCTTTTGGCGGCGGAAACACAATTTGCACGTCATCGGCATCACCGGATCGGTTGGAAAAACAACTACCAAAGAACTGATTGCCGAAGTACTTAGCCTGCGCTTCCGGGTTTTGAAAAATCCAGGCAACCTCAACAACGAAATTGGCTTACCCCTGACCCTGCTTCGTCTGAGCCCAGGCCACCAGGTAGCGGTGTTGGAAATGGGTTTTTACATCCAGGGTGAAATCAGTTTCCTGTGCGATCTGGCGCTGCCGCAAATTGGCGTGATCACCAATATTGGCACGGTGCATGCCGAACGAGCTGGTTCGCAAGAAACCATTGCAAAAGGCAAAGCGGAATTGGTACAGGCGCTGCCCCCGGCTCCCGAAGGCGTCGCAATCCTCAATTACGACGATCCTTGGGTCCGACCGATGGCTGAACAGACCCGCGCCAATGTGTTTTATTATGGGCTCGACCCGCGGGCAGACCTGTGGGCGGATAATATCGAAAGCCTGGGTCTTAAAGGCGTCCGCTTCCAGCTTCACTTCCAGAACGAAGTGCTGCATGTACGCATCCCGTTGATCGGGCGGCATTCAGTGCATACCGCCCTGCGCGCTGCAGCCGTTGGCCTGGTGGAGGGCATGACCTGGGGCGAGATTATTACCGGTTTACGTCAAAGCCACTCCCAGTTGAGATTGGTAGTAGTCCACACCGACACCGACGCGCTGTTGATCGACGACTCTTATAATGCTTCGCCCGAATCGACCCTGGCAGCCCTAAATCTGCTGGAAGAAATCGAAGGTCGCAAGGTGGCCGTGCTGGGTGATATGCTCGAACTTGGCCCGTATGAACAGGAAGGCCATGAGATCGTTGGCCGGCGGGCGGCTGAAGTTGCCAATATGCTGGTGACCGTTGGTACGCTTGGCAAAATGATCGCTGAAGCTGCCTGCAAATCCGGCCTGCCTGAAGAAGCCATCATTAGCTGCGACGATGTACCGCAGGCCATAGAAGTGCTGCAAAAAAACCTGGTACAAGGGGACGTGGCACTGATCAAAGGATCGCACGGCTTGCGGATGGATCGAATAGCCGCTGCGCTGGAGGTACAGGAATGAGCAGCACTTCCATCGCGCTTTCACTGAGCGTACTGAGTTTCGCACTCGCCATCATCTGGGGCCAACCTCTGCTCCGCGTCTTACGCCATTTCCGAATCGGTAAGATGATCCGGTTGGAAGGCCCGGAAAGCCATGTGTCCAAGATGGGCACCCCCACCATGGGCGGCGTCATGATCATTGTGCCCGTCACCCTAGTCACCGTGCTGCTCAATGCCGCTTCGTTGATCGGCATGCCGGTGCTTGGGCGTTCGGTGCTGCTGCCGTTGCTGGCGCTCCTGGCCTTTGCCCTGCTCGGCGCCGTGGACGATTGGGAAGGCATTCGCGGTCCGCGCCGCGGGTTGGGCATGCGCATTCGCACCAAGTTCATCCTGCAAGTCGTGCTGGCGCTGGCCATCGCATTTGCGCTCAAATATTTGCTCATCGTTCCAGAAATGTTCTGGCCCGGCATCGAGATCCAAATTCCACTGGGAAACTGGTACATCCCGATCGCCACATTCATCATCGTCGGCATGTCGAATGCGGTCAATTTCACCGACGGCCTGGATGGGCTGGCCGGATTGATTTCCGCCACCGCTTTCGCCGCCTACGGCGGGATCGCGCTGCTGCAAAACCAAATCTTCCTGGCGCGCTTCTGCTTCACGCTGGTAGGGGCAATTTTTGGCTTCCTGTGGTTTAATGTCCACCCGGCGGAATTATTCATGGGCGACACCGGATCGCTGGCGCTGGGCGCAGTGCTTGGCGTGGTAGCGCTGATGACCGGTCAATGGCTGCTGCTTCCAGTGATTGCGATCATCCCGGTTTCGGAAGCACTCAGTGATGTACTACAAATCATCTATTTCAAGCGGACCAAAGGGAAGCGCCTGTTCCGCATGGCGCCGCTGCACCATCACTTCGAGTTGGGTGGATGGAGCGAAACCCAGGTCGTTCAACGCTTCTGGTTAATCGGACTTTTGTTTGCCATGCTTGGTGTGGCACTGGCGATGGTGTGATGATGCGAACCTGGACTGATCAACGCGTCCTGATCATCGGCGCCGCCCGCCAGGGGCTGGCGCTGGCGCGCTATCTGGCCAAACAGGGGGCTGTGGTGACCTTGAACGACCAGCGCAATGCAGAACAGCTTGCCGCAGCCGTGGAATCGCTTAAAGAATTATCCGTTCATTGGGCGTTGGGCAGTCATCCCTTTGACCTGTTGGAGCAGACAGATTTGGTATGCCTCTCAGGTGGCGTCTCGCCAGACATGCCTCTTGCAGTCGAAGCTGCTCGCCGTGGGATCCCCCTCTCTAATGACTCCCAGTTGTTTCTGGAAGCGGTCCCATGCCCGGTGATTGGCATTACCGGCTCTGCCGGAAAAACAACCACCACCACGCTGGTCGGTCGGATGGCGGAGGCGCATATCAAGGCGCCCAACCGCGCCTGGGTCGGCGGCAATATTGGCACCCCCCTGATCGATCAATTGGACGAAATAAAGCCCACTGATCTGGTGACTTTGGAATTATCCAGCTTCCAACTGGAACTGATGACTCAGGCTCCTCAGGTCGCTGCAGTATTGAACATCACTCCCAACCACCTCGATCGCCACGGCACGCTGGAAGCCTACGCGGCAGCCAAGGCTCGTATTCTCGAATATCAGACCCCGAGCAGCATCAGTGTGCTCAACCGGGATGATGCCGGGTCGTGGTCGCTGGCCGGAAAAATCCGCGGGCGACTGGTGACGTTTGGCCTAGCTCGCCCGGCCCTGGGTACCCCTGGTACCTTCGTTGAAAACGGAGAGTTGTTCTGGCAGGTAGAGGGTTCCGTGCTGCCCTTCCTCTCGCAATCCGATATCCTGCTGCGCGGTGAACATAATGTGGCCAACGTATTGGCGGCAGCAGCGATCGCATTTGCGGCCGGTTTCTCACCGGAAGCGGTAGCTGACGGCGTGAGCAGCTTCGCCGGCGTCCCCCATCGTCTGCAGCACGTTCGTGAGCTGCGCGGCGTAAATTTCTACAACGACTCGATCGCCACCGCCCCCGAGCGCACCTGCGCGGCCATCCGTTCATTTGATGAGCCGATCGTCCTGCTGCTGGGCGGACGCGATAAAAACCTGCCCTGGGACGAACTGGCAGCATTGGTGCACGAACGGGTTGACCATGTGATCGTTTTCGGTGAAGCCAGCACTAAAATTCTGCTCGCTCTGGGTCCAGTAAAGCCCGGCCGGCGACCGTACACCATCCAGCACTGCGGCGACCTGGAAACCGTGGTCAAATCCGCGGCTGAAGTGGCTGAACCCGGCAGCGTGGTGCTGCTTTCTCCGGGCGGGACCAGTTACGACCAGTATAAAGATTTTGAAGAAAGAGGAGAGGCCTACCAATCATGGGTGAACAGGCTGCCATGAATTCGAAAATTGGCCCGGTAAAAGCGGGTACCGGTGTACACCCGGTGCGGCTGGGTATTGACGTTCCCATGCTCTTATCGGTGGCCTTTTTGCTTGGATTTGGCCTCTTGATGGTCTATTCTGCCAGCTGGCAGCCTTCCATGCTGCGCGATGAAGAACCGGCTTACTACCTGATCAATCAGTTGAAATGGGTGGTTGTCGGGATTGCCGGCGGAACCATCTTGATGTACATCGATTACCGCCGATGGCGCAAATATGTCGTGCCGATCATGATCATCACCCTGGGGCTGCTTGTGGCCGTGTTGATTTTTGGCGAAATGCGCTACAACTCGAAACGCACGCTGCTGAGCGGTTCCATTCAGCCTTCCGAGATGGCCAAAGTCGTCGTAATTATGTACCTGTCCTTCTGGCTGACCTCGAAACGTGAAGTTCTCAACAATATCAATTTCGGTTTGTTCCCGATGATCGTCATCCTCGGTTTGACGGCCGGTTTAATCGTGCTCCAGCCAGATCTGAGCGCGACGATCACCATTTGCGTGCTGGGCGTGCTTTTATTTTTCCTGGCAGGCGTCGAGATGAAACAGATTCTGCTCATCTTTTTCATCGTCGCTCTGCTTGGCGCGTTGGTCGTAGCCGTATCCGATACTGGCCAAATGCGCATTCAGCAATATGTTGCCGGGTTGCAAGACCCAGGAACTGCCTCGCTGCACATTCAACGGTCAATTGAAGCCGTTGTCCGCGGCGAATTCTTTGGCGTCGGCATTGGGAAAGGCTCGACCAAGTTCAGCCTGCCCGTATCGCACACCGACTCCATTTACGCTGTCATCGCCGAAGAGACCGGGCTGCTTGGCGCCGGTGCTGTGGTCATTTTGTATCTGGTTTTCATGTGGCGCGGCCTTAAAATCGCCTCGCACTCCAGCGATTTTGCCGGGAAACTGCTTGCTTCCGGGTTAACCTGCTGGATTGTGATGGAAGCTATCATCAATATGGGTGTTATGGTCAATTTGTTCCCGTTTGCGGGAAACGCTTTGCCATTTATCAGCGCCGGCGGGTCAAGCCTGACCATGACCCTTGGTGCAGTCGGATTAATCTTTTCTGTTGCGCGGGTTTCCTCGCGTGATAAACAGGAACAGGAAGGGAGGTCATTCGGTGCGGTTGTTAATTTGCGCCGGGGGGACCGGCGGGGGCGTGTATCCCGCTCTCACGGTTCTGCAGGCATCAGGTAATGAAGCGAACCCAGTTCTCTGGGTTGGCGGGGAAGAGGGCATGGAAGCCGAACTGGTGACCCGCCTGAATATTCCCTTTACCGGCATTCCCGCGGCTGGCGTGCACGGCGTCGGTCTGCGCGCGCTACCGGGAAACCTGATGCGCTTACTGCGCGGTATGTTTGCTTCCCGCCGCATCCTGAAAGACTTCCGCCCGGATGTGCTGCTCTTCACAGGCGGGTATGTCGCTGGCCCAATGGCATTGGCCGCCCGCCGCTACCCCTCATTGCTGTATGTCCCGGACATCGAACCTGGTTTGGCGCTCAAAGTTCTGTCACGCTTTGCGGACTGCATCGCTTTGACGGCTGAAGACTCCAGTGCTTATTTTGGTAGGGCTAAACGATTGGTCGTCACCGGTTACCCGACCCGACCTGAATTAGCTGCTTGGACGCGCGAAAGCGGCCGCCAGAAGCTGGGTTTGAGCCATGACCGGCCGGTTTTGCTGGTTTTTGGCGGGTCCAAAGGGGCGCGCTCGATCAACCATGCGCTGCTTACTGCCCTCCCGGCATTGCTGCCGTACGTCCAAATCGTGCATATCAGCGGCCAGTTGGACTGGGAAGAAGTTGATGCGGCTCGCAGAGCTCTGCCATTTGCCTTGCAGGCACATTACCACCCCTTCCCTTACCTGCACGAAGAAATGGGCGCAGCTTTGGCAAGCGCTGACCTGGCGCTTTCACGCGCGGGTGCAGCCAGCCTGGGCGAGTATCCATTGTTTGGTTTACCCGCCATTCTTGTGCCGTACCCCCACGCCTGGCGTTACCAGAAGGTAAATGCGGACTTCCTGGTCCATCACGGCGCAGCCCAGATCATCGAAGATCAGCAATTGTCGCAAGCCATGACCTCAACCGTCCTCAATCTACTGCAAGATTCAAATCGATTGGAAAGCATGCGCCAGGCGATGCGTTCCCTCGCCCGTCCGCAGGCCGCCAGCACTATCGCCAGCCTGCTGCGCGAACTGGCAATCGCCGGAAAGGGTGCCCAAACCCATGATTAGTCTCAACGCAGTATTCTGGATACTGGTAAGCCTGTTTGCGCTGATTGGCGGCGTACGCGGTTGGGCGCGTGAAATCCTGGTTACATTTGGCGTCGTCCTGTCGATTTTTATCATGAATGTCCTGGAAAGATTCGTTCCGTTTATTAATACCACGCTGGCGGTCACCGCGCCTACCGAACTATTCTGGCTGCGGGCGGTCATATTACTTGTTCTGGTTTTCTTCGGCTACCAGACCCCCAACCTGCCTCGCATCGCTGCCAGCGGGCGTTTTGTCCGGGAGCGGCTGCAGGATGTGCTCCTTGGCTTCTTCCTGGGCGGAATCAACGGCTTCATGATCTGGGGTACGGTCTGGTTTTATCTGGAAATTGCCAACTACCCCTTTGACATCATTGTCCGTCCCGACGCGGCATCCGCCATGGGTCAGGCAGCGGAACGGATGATGGCCTATTTGCCACCTGCCTGGTTGGGTGATCCCATAATTTACTTTGCTGTCGCGATTGCATTTGTCTTTGTCATGGTGGTCTTTATCTGATGAAACACATTCACTTGATCGGCATCGGTGGTACCGGATTATCGGCAATCGCCCTGCTCCTCAAAGAGCAGGGATATACCGTATCCGGCTCCGACCGCACCCTCTCTCCCCTGGCGCGCCAGTTGTCTGCCCACGGGGTGACGGTGTACGCCGGTCATGATGCCAATAACGTACTCCAGGCTGACTTGGTGGTACGCTCCTCGGCCATCCCCGACGATAACCCTGAGGTTTTGGCCGCCCGGGATGCCGGGATCCCGGTCCTCAAGCGCGCCGAGTTCCTTGGTCAGTTGATGGATGGCTACCAGGGCATTGCAGTCGCCGGCACGCATGGGAAGACCACCACAACCGCGATGGTCGCCTGGATCTTTACCCGGCTGGGTCAGGATCCATCTTATATTATTGGCGGCGTCGCTAAAAACCTGGGCAACAACGCTCACGCAGGCGGTGGACCGGTATTTGTCATCGAAGCAGACGAATACGACAATATGTTCCTTGGCTTAACCCCCCAGGTCGAGGTTGTTTGCACCCTCGAGCACGACCATCCTGATTGCTTCCCCACCCCTGAAAGCTACAACGAGGCGTTCATCCACTTCGTCCAGCGGCTGGAGCCGGACGGCGTCCTTTTAACCTGCTCGGACGATGCCGGTACCCGCTGGTTAGCCAGTAACCACGGACGCGAGGATATCCGCGCTTTGACTTACGGCACAGACGCCAATGCGGATTACCGGGCTGAAGGCCTGGCTCCGAACCAGCGCGGTGGTTTCGATTTTTCCGTCCTGTACCACGACGAAACACTGACCGCGGTCAGTTTGCAGGTCCCCGGCGCGCACAACGCCCTGAACGCTCTGGCTGCCCTGGCAGTTATGCACCATCTAGGTTTGCCCGTTGACCAGGCAGCCGCGGCGCTGTCTGAGTTCAGCGGCACCGGGCGGCGGTTCGAGGTTCTTGGCGAGGCTGCCGGAATTGTCGTTGTTGATGACTATGCGCATCACCCTACCGAGGTGCGCGCGACATTGTCAGCCGCCCGCGCCCGCTATCCGGGCCGCCGCCTGTGGGCAGTCTGGCAGCCGCACACTTTTTCGCGAACCGTCACCTTGTTGGATGACTTCATCGCCGCGCTGCAGCAGGCCGATCGGGTCGTCATTACGGAGGTTTATGCCGCTCGCGAACGCAATGAGGGCTTTTCATCCGCTGTTATTGTGGAAGCCATGACACACCCTTCGGCATATTTTGCCCCCACACTTCTTTCTGCCACCCAATATCTCTTGGAGCAATTACAGCCTGGCGACGTTCTGCTGGTGCTTTCAGCCGGCGATGCCGATCAAATTAGCGCCAGCGTTTACGCCGAATTGAAAAGCCAGGAGGAAAATTATGCTTAAACAGCAAAAATGGGTCATTTCACCCACTTCCAAGTCTCAAAACAATCTCCCCCAGGAACTGCTGGAATCCATTACAGGTGCACGGATGCACTCCCAAACGAAATATTCCGAAGGACTAACCAAATTGGCGCCCTTTGGGGATTCTTTGCTCTCCCGTCTGATAGAAAGGATCAAGGCACTCTAACCGCCGTGGATATGATCGACCACCCGACCCCGCTCCCCATTCACGAGCTGCGCGCACAGCTGGGCGAACATTTGCAAGAAAATGTTCCAATGTCCAGCTATACCACCGCGCGGGTTGGCGGCCATGCTGCCGCATTGCTGGCGGTTGGCAGCGGTGATGAATTGGAGCATGCGGTTCAGGTACTGTGGAACCTTGAAGTGCCGTTCTTCATTCTCGGCAGCGGCGCTAATCTTCTGGTCAGTGACCGCGGCTTCCACGGGGTGGTGATTTTGAATCGGGCGCACCAGATCAAAGTGGATGCAGCCGGCGACCCGCCGTCCGTGTGGGCTGAATCCGGCGCGGTTCTGGGTACCATTGCGCGGCGTGCAGGTCTGCGCGGCCTGGGCGGTTTGGAATGGGCCGCCACCGTCCCTGGAACGCTCGGCGGAGCCCTATATGGCAACGCCGGTGCTTTTGGCGGCGATATGCAGCAAGCGCTCATTATGGCAGAAATCTTGCATCCCATTGATGGACGGTTGTCCTGGACCGCGGACAGAATGGAATACGACTATCGCACCAGCGTCCTCAAGCGCCATCCGGGTCAGGCTGTCATTTTGGCAGCCCGCTTGCGCTTACAGCCAAGCACGCCGGAAGCTGTCAAGACTGCCATCGCTGAATTATCCGCCAAACGCCGCAGCACGCAGCCTCCGGGCGCCAGCCTGGGCTCCATGTTCAAAAATCCGCAAGACGATTACGCCGGACGACTAATCGAGGCGGCGGGACTCAAGGGTATGCGGGTCGGCGGGGTACAGGTAAGCGAGGTTCACGCTAATTTCTTCGTAAATGATGAATCAGCCTGCGCCAGCGATTACTGGCAGTTGATCCAACTGGTACGCCGGACCGTCCAGGAAAAATTTGGGGTACAGCTGGAATTAGAAATAGAGCCCATTGGGGATTGGGACAGTGAGATGCAATTGGTAGAAAAGAGGATTTCTGAATGACGGCAAAAACACGAATTGGCGTAATTTTTGGCGGCCGCTCGGGCGAACACGAAGTATCGCTCCAGTCGGCGCGTTCGATTCTCGCCAATCTACCACCCTCCCGTTTTGATATCATTCAGATTGCAATCGATCATCAGGGACACTGGTATGCCGGTGCGGATGCGCTCACGGCGCTCGAAACGGGCAATCTGGGCACGCTGGAAAAAGTCACGCTGCTGCCTGAACCTGGCAGAAATTGCTTGTACAGCCTGCGCGCCACCGGCGCTGGGATTGCTCTCGAGAAATATGCCGATTTGGATGTGGTCTTCCCGGCGCTGCATGGAACCTTTGGTGAAGATGGCACCATCCAGGGCATGTTCGAACTGGCCGGTATCGCCTATGTTGGCGCCGGTGTGCTCGGTAGTTCGCTCGGAATGGACAAGGGTGTCTTCAAGTCTGTCATGCAAGCCCATAATTTACCGGTGCTGCCCGCTGCGGTGGTCACCCGCCGTCAGGTCGAGGCGGAGATGGAGCAGGTCATTCAGGCTGCCGAAGCAGTTTCAGCTTACCCGCTCTTCACCAAGCCGGCCAACCTGGGTTCCTCAGTTGGCATCACCAAGTGCCGCTCGCGCGCTGATCTGGTCGAAGGTTTAATGGATGCTGCTCGTTTCGACCGCCGCATTGTCATCGAAAAGGGACTGGCCAACGCTCGCGAGATCGAGGTCAGCGTACTTGGCAATGACCAGCCACATGCCTCTGTTCCCGGTGAAGTGGTTCCAGGGGAAGACTTCTACACTTACTCTGCCAAATACCTTTCCGATAACTCAAAACTGCTTATTCCGGCACCCCTGCCCCCGCAGAAAGCCGCTGAAATTCAGCAGATTGCAGTTGCCGCTTACCGCGCTATCGACTGCGCGGGAATGGCCCGCGTCGATTTCTTGGTCAACGCCGATGACCTTTCCATCTACACCAGTGAAGTCAATACTATTCCAGGATTTACTCGAATCAGCATGTACCCCAAGCTTTGGGAGGCCAGCGGTCTGTCTTACCCGGCGCTCATCGAACGCCTGATTGACCTGGCGCTGGAACGCAAAGCGGACCGTGACCACACCGAATTCGAGTACAGGAGGACAGCATGAGAGCCGAAAAACTAATGCCCTCAGTTTCCCGCTCTGATCTCGTGCGCGAGCGCCGTTCGCAGCGCAGCACGCAGCATGTGACCAAGACCCGCCAGGCGGCCAGCTACCCGGCCCGGTCACAACCGGTCATCATGCGCAGTGATATGTTCAAGGCAGCCCAGCCGATTCAACCGAACAGCCGCAGCCGGGTAAAACGGCAGTTTTACTATTCCCTGGGCGCATCCGGCGCAGAACTACGCTTGCCCGCCCTGCCATTTTTCAATGCTGGCGGCCGCTTCATCTCGGCTATTATCGCAGTCTTCGCTGCGTTGGCGATTTACGCATTGGGTTTCTCTACACAATTCCAAATTTCCGATGTTTCCATCGAAGGAATTTCACGCCTGACTGCCGGTGATATTCAGGCAGTGGTCAATGTTCAGGGTGAGCAGGTCGTGGCTTTTGACCCACAAGCAGCTCAAGCTGCCCTGGAAAAAGCCTTTCCCGAGCTGGGCAATGTCAAAGTACAGGTAGGATTGCCAGCCAAGGTACGCATTCAAGTTAACGAGTTGCAGCCGGCTGTCGCCTGGAATGGCGGCGATACCGTTTACTGGATCGATGCCAACGGCGTGATTTTGCCGCCCCGCGGCGAGCCCGGTGAACTGCTTACCATTGGCGCAGACGGTCAACCGCCGCTGCTCCCTCTGGCTGAGGTCGATGCTGCTGCCGCCGCCTCGACCGCCGACGGTGCTGTTGCCGTTGTTGCTGCCGCCTCGGTCGATATCTGGGGACGGCAGGTTGACCCGGAAATCCTCAAGCGCATGATTGACCTCCAGACGATGATTCCTCCCGATTCCAAACTAGTCTATAATTCTCTGAATGGTCTGGGTTGGGAAGATCCACATGGTTGGGATGTCTATATTGGTCGGGATCTGACGGATTTTGATCTCAAGTTGTCCATGTACACAGCCATCATCACAAATCTGGAACAACAAGGCATCTTTCCGCAAGACATGATCAGCGTCGAATTCATCAACGCGCCGTTCTATAGATAGGTGGAGCCCAACATGGATGATCCATTTGTAGTTGGAATTGATATCGGCACGACCAAGGTATGTACCCTGGTTGCGCGCGTAGAGGGAGAACGCAGCCTGCGAATTCTGGGGGTTGGTATCGAACCCTCGCAGGGGATCCGCAAAGGGACCATCGTTGATCTGGCCGCGGCTTCCACCTCCATCGCCCGATCGATCGAAAAAGCCCAGCGCACCTCAGGGCTTGAAATTACCTCTGCGCTGGTCAGTCTAGCCGGTTCGCACGTCGCTTCGGTCAACAGCCGCGGCGTTGTAGGCATTTCCGGCGGCGTCATCGACGAACTGGATATTGCCCGCGCCCTGGAGGCTGCCCAGGCAGTTGCCATTCCCCACAACCGCCAGATCATCCACGTCATCCAGCGCAGTTTTGTGGTGGATGGACAGGACGGCATCCGCGCTCCCATCGGAATGCACGGCTACCGTATGGAAGTGGAAGCGCACATCATCACGGCTGCTGAATCCACTGTCGAAAACCTGCGCCAGTGCGTGCAGGCCGCCGGTGTGGAAGCTTCGCAATTTGTGCTCAACCCATTGGCCTCTGCCGAGGTTGTGCTCTCCGAAACCGAGCGCACCATGGGCGCCATCGTCTGCGATATCGGCGGCGGCACCACTGATCTGGCAATCTACATCGACGGCGACATCTGGCACACCATGGTGCTTGCAGTCGGCGGTAACCATATCACATCGGATATCGCCCACGGGCTGCGCCTGCCCATTGACCAGGCTGAAGAGGTCAAGAAAAAATACGGCCACGCAGTTGAATCCGAGGTAGCCGAAAGCGATGTAATCAATGTGCGGTCATTTGGCCAGGAAGGTCCGGCCCAGGTGAACCGCCGCGAACTGGCAAATATTATCGAAGCCCGGGTCGAGGAGATCTTCCAACTGGTTTTACAGGAGATCAAGCGCTCGGGTTATGACGGCCTGCTGCCCGCAGGCATGGTTTTGACTGGAGGATCGAGCTTGCTGCCGGGGATTCGCAACCTGGCCAGCACGGTCATGGGGCTTCCAGTGCGCCTGGCGCGCCCCGAAAATCTGGTTGGTCTGACGGACCAGCTGCATTCGCCGGCTTACTCCACCAGCGTTGGCCTGCTTCACTGGGCGCTGCTGATGAGCGAAACCGGATTGGTGCACGAAAGGCGCCGCTCTCCCAAAGGAGGATTATTGGACTCGGACAAGATCAAAGACTTCTTGCGTCGGCTGCTTCCTTAATGGTTTCTTTTGCAATTTTCCGAGACCATCGTTCATTCAACCCATCAACACAAGACAGGTTTAAGCGGAGGAAAAAATGGAAATGAATTTTGGACAACAAGCAGAATCGTTCGCCCGTATCAAAGTTATTGGTGTGGGAGGGGGAGGATGCAACGCCGTCAATCGCATGATTGAAGAAGGTATGGGCGGGATCGAATTCGTCACCGTCAATACCGACGCCCAGGCGTTGTTGCTCTCCAAGGCGCCGACCCGCGTTCGCATCGGCGACAAAGGCACGCGCGGCCTTGGCGCTGGCGGTAACCCAGAGGTTGGCCGCAAGGCCGCCGAGGAGTCCGCTGAAGAGCTGTACGAAGTCCTCAAGGGCTCTGACATGGTCTTCGTGACCTCGGGTCTTGGTGGCGGCACCGGCACTGGAGCAGCCCCCATTGTGGCACAAATTGCCAAAGAGGTTGGCGCGCTGACAATTGGCGTTGTCACCCGCCCGTTCGCCTTCGAGGGAGCTCGCCGTCAGCAATCGGCTGAACTTGGAATCACCAAGCTCAAAGAACATGCCGATACCCTGATCGTGATCCCCAACGATCGCCTGCTGCAGATTGTGGATAAAAAGGTCAGCCTGACCGAAGCCTTCCGCACTGCCGATGACGTGCTGCGCCAGGGCATCCAGGGCATCTCCGAATTGATCACCGTTCCCGGCATGATCAACCTGGACTTTGCCGATGTGCGCGCCATCATGTCCGAAGGCGGCGCAGCACTGATGGCCGTTGGACATGCCTCCGGTGAAGACCGCGCCCGGGTTGCTGCTGAAATGGCAATTTCCAGCCAGCTACTCGACATCACCATCGATGGCGCCCGCGGCATCCTCTTCAACGTCACCGGCGGGAACAACCTTACGCTCTTCGAGGTCAACCAGGCAGCCGCCATCATCAAAGAGACCGCGCACCCGGATGTCAACTTGATCTTCGGTGCCGTCATCGATCCCAACATGGGCGAAGAAGTCCGGATCACGGTCATCGCCACTGGTTTCGACCGCCCTTCCAGCGGACGTTCCCCTTTATTGGAGACGCGCCCCGCAGCGAGGGAAGCAACCCAACCTATCGCGGCGAGCAGCCTCACCAACAAGGCTGAGCGGCCAGCGCCAACTTCTACGCCGATCGAATTTCAGCCTCACGTCATGAACACGAACGATCTGGACATTCCGGCCTTCTTACGCAACCGTTCGACTCGGTAGGTTCAACCCGTTTCACCCAATTCTGTCCTGAAAAGGCCAGAGTTGGGTGGCTGATCGCCGCAATGACTGGCCGTCTGGCTGTCGCACCCCCTTAGAAAGGGTTGTTTACTCAACCCTTTCTGAAAACACGCCTGCATCTGCGTAAACCATGCACCTGTCCCCTCCAAACAGAGCAGCCGGCTGCGCAGTGCCTTAATGGTAAGGTCCAAACCTGTCTAGCGGGAGCCCCAGGCATCGATGCCTGGGGCTCTCCGTGGTTTAATGTCCTTTTTCCTTTATAATGTTTATTGAGATGTCTAGAGAATCTGAAGCACAAGGCTTGACACCGATTTTTTTGTCAAGTAGAATTTTCCGTCTGTTGGGGAGTAGCTACCCTGTTTCAGGGCTGGTCTGCCGTCAAGCCGAAGAGAACCTTCCGGTAGCCCAAACGCTCATCAGCGTTTAGCAAGACCATCACCAAGGTGGTGGTCTTTTTTTAATCCACCTGCCCCTATATTCATAAAGTCAAGGAGGCTACCATGCAAGAATGGCATCGTATGGACTACCGTGCAGCAGCGGCGCAGTTGGATACTGAGATCAAAACCGGGCTGGACCCGGCAGAAGCCGAACAGCGTCTGCAAACCCATGGACCCAATGAGCTGGTTGATCGTGGGGTAAAAAGTCCCTGGAAAATCTTATGGGAGCAAGTGACCGAGGTCATGGTTCTGATCTTGATCCTGGCTGCCGGTATTTCATTTTTCCTTGGCGAGAACCTGGACGCCATCGTCATTCTGATCATTGTCATTTTGAACGCTATTCTGGGTTTTACCCAGGAATATAAGGCGGAACAGGCCATGGCGGCCTTAAAAAAAATGGCCGTGCCCAAGGTCAAAGTACGCCGCGGCGGGCGGTTGCTGGCTTCTGAAGCTCGCATCCTGGTCCCGGGCGACATCATCCAGTTGGACGCCGGCGATGCAGTCCCCGCGGATTGCCGCCTGGTTGAGGCCTTCAACCTGCGAGTGCAAGAATCCGTTCTGACCGGCGAGTCGGAGCCGGTGGAAAAAATAATTGAACCGCTCGAAGGGGAAAACCTGGGCGTCGGCGACCGCCGCAATATGGTCTTCATGGGCACAGTGACCACTTTCGGTCGCGGCGTGGCCATGGTGACGGCAACCGGGATGAACACAGAACTCGGCAAGATAGCAGACCTGATCCAAACGGTCGGCAACGAGCCTACCCCCCTGCAAAAACGTCTGTCCCAGCTTGGCAAAGGCCTGGCAATGGCCGCCCTGGTGATCGTTGGCATCGTTTTTGCCCTCGGCCTGGCGCGCGGCGAAGACTTTGAAGGCATGCTGCTGACTGGAATCAGCATGGCCGTTGCAGCTATCCCGGAAGGGTTAACCGCCGTCGTAACCATTGCGCTCGCCCTGGGCGCACAGCGGATGTTGCAGCGCCGCGCGTTGATCCGCAAATTGCCGGCTGTAGAAACGCTGGGTTCGGTAA
>MGMG01000101.1:37964-38089 GCA_001796355.1 Chloroflexi bacterium GWB2_54_36
GCCTGTCCGTAGATGACGTCAATCATCCCGTTCAAGGATTTTCCACTGCCCTGGGGCTGATGCTGGTAGGCGGCGCATTGTGCAACGATGCGGTGCTGGAAGAAAACGAGGGCGAACCCGGAAGT
>MGMG01000102.1 GCA_001796355.1 Chloroflexi bacterium GWB2_54_36
CTCGACCATGATCATCGACCTGAAGGATGAGATCGCCGAATCAGACGCCAACCCGGTGTTGGTGTACGAACACGGCTCCGGCCTCAAAGTGGTTGATGCCCGCATCATCCTCAAAAAGAAGTAGAAACGCGAAATTCACAGACCTCCCCTAGGTTCGGGGAGGTCTTTTTATTTTTCCTGTTGGTTTTATTTTTAATAATGAATTTTAATCGGTTCGATTTTTGCGATAAGCCATCGACCATTTTCCTGAACTAAAATAGCTTCCAATAAAGCAGCTCCATCATCATATCGAGCAACTGCACGATCTTCATCGATATTAATTTTTCCGAAAACCAATTTGGAAGGAGCACCTTCAATTATTCTGGGAGGTAAAACACCATAACAATTTTCTTGAATTGATTTGATTTCTTCTGGAGTGACGGTACGATCTTCTTTCATTGCGGCCTGTTCAACAACTTTAAATGAACGAACAGCACATCCATAAGCGATATATTTGGCCTTCATCACTGTCAAATAGCCACCAATATTAGCAATCTCGGGTCCCAAAACAAGGCTAACAAAGTCACGTACATCTTGGTTTTCATAATGGTAATCTGTAGTGTTTATAAACACATTGTCAAATTCACTCACGTCACCACCATTTCTAAGCGCCTCTTGATAAACCGTATATGAATGTAAGATGATGTCTTGAACTTCTTGTGAATCTTTGGAATTAGGGATATCTATCCTAGCCTCTTCGCGATTAATACCAATGTAAACCAAGCTACCCAGTAAAGCCAGAAAAGTAATTAATACAGCGAGCCTTTGCTTGCGCATATAACTTACTCCTATTATTGTCACTCATTCATTGGGTCGGCTTGGTTTAATTTCCTTATATATCTGATAATAAGGCACTGGGTATGAATAAATTGGTGAGGTCGAGGTACATCAAGTCTAATTTAAGCTTGCACAATTATCAACCTGCCTTTAGATTCTATTATTAATTGCTATTTTACAAACTAAAGAGATGAATATTAACCTAAGCTCTTTGCACTCTATCCTTATCTCGATTTTCACCAATAGCAAGTCTTCGCCCACCAAAATTTATCGTGGCACAACATGCCTTTTCTTTATTTTGAAAACCCTATCGATTAACTTTCCTGAAACCGTTTGTAAGCCCCCACCCAGGGTGCGCCAATCCGATTGCGTTCCGGGATGGTAATCTTGTTCAATTTTTGAGCAATTTTCGCAGTATTCATGGCAACCTGCGCCCAGTCCTCAGCCCGAAGCGCACTGCGCATACTGCGCCCCAGTGCTCCTGCCCATTCCCATTCCATCCGGAAGCGGTCTGCCTTGACCCAGTAATCGCGCTTCTCCCAGGCCTGCACTGAAACATCGATGGATGCAGCGATTTCTTCCAAAGCCAGCGTCATGAAGGCTGCCAGGTCGTGCGCCTGAGCGTTGGGCTCCGGTTGCTTCATCAATTCACGGATTGCCAGGACGATCGCCCTTGTCAGTTGGTTACGCTGCTTGCCAGCGCTTTCGGGATTGATTACACGGCTCAATGAAAAACCTCCTCCATATAAATTCATTCTCCCAAAAATAACAGGCCGATTATATCCTATAGAACGCATATAAATAATTTACAAAACTTCGAGCTTTTCGCATGGTATAATTGCCGCGCGAAAATTGCGATGGGGAAGTGTCGGAATTGGCAGACGAGCATGACTTAGGATCATGTGCCGCAAGGCGTGCGGGTTCAAGTCCCGCCTTCCCCACTCGTTGCAAAATAAAAAACGTAAAGGAAAATCAAGTTGAAACTCGACGTCCAACCCCTTGAAGACCATCAGGTTAAAGTAATCGCTGAAATGGAACCGGCGGTCTTGGAAGAATTCATGCGCCGCGCAGCCAGGAAGATCTCGCGCGAGACGCGTATTCCCGGCTTTCGCCCCGGCAAAGCCCCCTACGACATGGTCAAACGCCATGTCGGTGAAGAAGCGCTGCAGCAGCAGGCGGTCGAAGACTTGATCGACGAGTATTATCCCAAGATATTGGATGAAGCCCAGATCAAGCCGGGCGCCACCGGATCGCTTGAAGAAATTGTCAGCGTTAACCCGCCAAAATTCTCCTTCATCATTCCGCTCGAACCCTCCATCGAACTCGGCGCTTACAAAGATATCCGCCAGGAATATACCCTGGAAGCGGTCAAGGAGGCGGATGTCGATGAATTCATCCAACGCTTGCGCACCAACTACGCCACCGCGGAACCCGTGGAGCGCCCGGCGGAAGACGGCGACCTGGTATACGTTAAATTCAGCGGCAAATTGACCAAACCACTCGAGGGTGAAGATGAAAACGTTTTTCCCGAGCGACCCGCTCAGTTCATTATCGGCAATGACGTCATTCAGAATCGTGACTGGCCTTACCCCGGATTTAACGAGTCTCTGAAGGGTCTTTCAGCCGGCGATGAAAAAATCGCAAAACATAAATACGCGAAAGATGACCAGGATGAGGCGCTAAAAGGCAAAACGGTTGAATTCAAAGTCAGCGTTCAGAGCATCAAAGCGCTGCACCTGCCCGAATTGAACGACGAATTTGCTCAGACAGTCGGCCAATTCGAAACCGTCGCTGATTTGCGCAAAGCGGTGCAAGATCAGTTGGAAGTTGCAAAAAAGGACGAAACCGACGATGCCTATTACACGTCCTTGATTGACAAAGTGATCGAAGGCGCGACCATCAAATACCCACCGCAGGTCCTCGAACATGAGGTCGAGCACATGATGGAACACGTCAAAGAGGACGTTGGTAAACAGGGCATGGAGCTGGACGCCTACTTCAAGATGATCGACAAGGATCGCGAAAAGTATATCGAGGAAGAAATCCGCCCGGCAGCCCGCCGTCGCATTGCCCGTTCGCTGGTGATGGATGAGTTAGCCCGGGCAGAGGAAGTCAAGCTGGAGGAGGACGACTACAACCAGGCGATTACCGCCACCGTTTCTCAACTGCAATCACAGCCCAAGCCGCGTAAAACCAAAGAAAAAGTCAATCCGGATCTGGTCAACAACATGACCATGACCGAATTATCGCGGAAATTTAATATCAAGGTTCTTGAACGGATGAAGGCGATAGCCACCGGTCACGGCGACGATGCTGGCAAACCTGCTGACGCTGAAACGCCAGCCGAAGGTGAAGCTACCGGAGCAAAAAAACCGGCTGCCCCCAGGAAACCGCGGGCCAAGGCCAAACCAAAAACCGAGTAAGAACTGCTTTTTTTCGGAAAGGTTTAAAGGAAAAAGGATGAGCATTCCTAATTTTCAAAATGTTATCCCGATGGTGATCGAATCGACCGGCCGCGGCGAGCGTGCTTATGATATTTACTCGCTGCTGCTGAAAGAGCGCATCATTTTCGTCGGTACCCCCATCGACGATCAGATTGCCAATCTGGTCGTCGCTCAACTGCTCTACCTGAGCAACGAGGACCCCGAGCGCGGCATTCAGATGTACATAAACTCGCCCGGCGGGATGATCTACGCAGGTATGGCGATCTACGACACCATGAAAATGATCCCCAATAAGATCAGCACCTTTGCGGTGGGCGTCACTGCCTCTTTTGGCACTGTGCTGCTGGCTGCCGGCACCAAGGGCCAGCGCTATGCGCTGCCTAATGCCACCATTCACATGCACCAGCCCCTCGGTGGTGCGCAGGGTCAGGCGTCGGACATCGAAATTCAGGCTAAGGAGATCTTGCGCCTGAAAGCCAACCTCAATCAGATCATGGCTGATAGCACCGGGCAGCCGCTCGAGGTGATCGAGCGCGATACGGAACGTGACTTCTATATGGACGCCCAGGCTGCCGTGGATTACGGCCTGGTCGATCAGGTGCTTCACCAACCGGCCAAATAAGGTTGGCGGATTCAACTGCGCAATAAACCCAAATGCCGGATGGCCGCTGCTGTCCGGCATTCTTATTCGCCTCATCCCAGGGATATTTATGCTGAACAGCCTGCAACCACAAATCAAAGCTCTGGTACTTGATATGGATGGCGTCCTCTGGCGCGCAAACAAGCCAGTAGGTCGCCTGGCTGCCGTATTTGCCCGCATCGACGAGCTTAAGCTAAAAGTCATCTGCGCAACCAACAACGCCACCAGCACGCCAGAGCAGTTTGCCGAGAAATTGGCGGGAATGGGAGTTCAACTGGCCCCCAAATTTATCCTGAACTCAGCACTAGCCGCTGCCCATTACCTGAAAAAGCAACACCCACAAGGTGGACCCGTTTACCTGGTTGGCGAGGTCGGGCTGCAGCAGGCCATGCAGGTGCTGGGCTTCTGGCAGGCAGAAAAAGATGTTCTCGCAGTCGTTGCTGGCATGGATCGCCAATTCAGCTATACGAAGCTCGCTGCTGCCACCCGGCTGATCCGCAATGGGGCGCCATTTATTGGTACCAATCCGGACAAAACCTTTCCCACCCCGGATGGGTTGGTCCCCGGAGCAGGTTCGATTTTGGCAGCTATTGAGGCGGCCACTGGGGTAGCGCCAACGATCATCGGCAAACCCTCTCCCTATCTGTACCAGGTAGCGCTTGAACGTATGGGCACCGACCGGCTGGAAACACTGGCAGTCGGTGACCGTCTGGAGACCGACGTTTTAGGCGGTCAACGTGCCGGTATGCGCACCGCACTGGTTCTTTCGGGTGTTTCAACCCAGCACGATCTGGTTGGCTGGCCTACCCCGCCCGATCTGGTTGCCGCGGACCTGGCCGAATTATTGGGTATGTAAAATGTCGTCTTGAGCGAAGCGAGGGATCTCGATCTTAATCGCTATGTGCCCCGCCAACAGCTTGATGACATTTCCGCAATGGTAGAATCGGACAAGATATGTCTTCCGAAGGATTTGGCTTGATGGAAACCTCGCGCCGTTTGATTTATGACCTCGACTTGCCCGAATTGGAGCAGGCGTTTCTGACTGCCAATGAACCAGTTTACCGGGCAAAACAAGTCTGGCAGGGTCTCTACCAACAATTATGGAATCAACCCGCGCAGTTCACCAATCTGCCAAAAGCGCTGCGCGAATGGCTGGCGGAAATATTTATCTTCCAGAACCTGACCCCAGACCAGGTGCTGTATTCGACCGACCGCGAAACCCGCAAAACATTGTTTTTATTACCCGACGAGCGCGCCATCGAGGCAGTATTAATGCATTATGACCGCCGGAAAACCCTGTGTATATCCACGCAAGCCGGCTGCGCCATGGGTTGCGTTTTTTGCGCCACCGGTCAAATGGGCTTCAAACGCCACCTGACCAGCGGCGAGATCGTCGAAGAGGTTTTATATTACGCCCGCATGCTGCGCTCCGACGGCGAGCAGGTCACCAATGTAGTTTTCATGGGCATGGGCGAGCCGTTTCACAACTATGATGCCACCATGAGCGCCATCCATCGCCTGAACCATCCGGAAGGCATGAACCTGGGCGCGCGCCGCTTTACCATTTCGACGGTCGGCCTGGTGCCTGTGATCAAGCGTTTCGCAGACGAGAAAAGCCAGATCAACCTGGCAGTCAGCCTGCACGCCGCCAATGATGAGCTGCGTTCCAGCATGCTGCCAATCAACCGAAAGTACCCCATCCAGGAATTGATGGCTGCCTGCCGCGAATACATCGAAAAAACCGGCCGCCGTTTGACCTTCGAATGGGCGCTGATTCAGGACGTGAACGACTCGGTGGAGACCGCCCGTGAATTGAGCAGCCTGCTCAGGGGCATGATCGCGCACGTGAATGTCATTCCACTCAACCCGACTCATAAATTTGCCGGTAAAGGCAGTACCCGTGAGCGGGCGGCAGCCTTCAAAGCCGAACTGGAAAAAGTGGGCATCCCCTGCACCATTCGCATGCGCCGCGGTATCGATATCCAAGCCGGATGCGGCCAATTGGCAACCCGTGCTGAAAAATTGACCGGGTGACCGCTGTGATATAATCTCTGCGCTATGGCTGAATTCTTCAACAAATGGAAGCAGGCGCTAAATCGCTCCAGCAAAGCCGCCTTTGGACGCTTGGCGACGGTATTTGGCGCAACTGAAATCGACGAAACCACCTGGGAGGAACTGGAGGCTTTATTGCTCCAGGCTGACCTGGGTATTGCCACGAGCGGCGAGGTCATCACCGCCCTGCAAAAGCGTGTCCTACAGGACGGTATTACCAGCGCCCAGGAATTGAGCGGCATTTTGCGGGCTGAATTGTTGGCGCGACTGGATCCACCGCCTGCGCTGGATTTTAATGCTCACAAACCTGCCGTAATCCTGATCGTCGGGGTGAATGGTTCCGGTAAAACGACCACCATTGCCAAGCTAAGCCGTCAGTTCAGCGAGCAAGGTAAAAAAGTGCTGCTGGCAGCGGCAGATACATTCCGGGCTGCAGCTGTTGACCAGCTCCAGGTGTGGGCTGAGCGGCTGGATGTTCCGATCATCACCGGGCAGCCAAACGGCGACCCGGGGGCAGTCGCCTACGATGCCATTCAAGCCGGCGTTGCCCGAAAAGTTGACCTGGTACTGGTGGATACCGCTGGACGCTTGCACACCCGTACCAACCTGATGGAAGAATTGAAAAAGGTTCACCGGGTGAGCGGTAAGGCGCTGGAAGGTGCACCGCACGCTGTCTGGCTGGTATTGGACGCAACCACCGGGCAAAACGCCTTGCAGCAGGCGCGAATCTTCAAAGATGCCGTCAAAGTTACCGGGATCATCCTTGCAAAACTCGACTCTTCCGCTCGCGGCGGGATGGCATTTGCTATCCAAAAGGAACTGGGGATCCCCATCCTTTACGCCGGGCTGGGCGAGAAATCGGATGATTTGGAAAAATTTAATCGCGAATCTTTCGTGGATGGAATATTAAGCTCTTAGCATGTTGTAGGTGGAGGGAAAATGCAAGCGATCGTCGAACGGCTGGCGGATGAAAAAGCCAGAATCAAAGAATTAATGGTGCATCTTTGACTTCGATAGGCTGAAATCAGAGCTAAGCGGGCTCCAGAAAACATCGGAAGATCCCAACCTGTGGGACAATCCCGGGCGAGCCCAGCAAATCATGAAAAAGCTGGTGGATACTCGCACCGAGATTGAGTCCTGGGAAAAATTAGAAAAACGCATATACGATCTCTTCGAGCTGGCTCAGCTTGAAGACGATTCAATGACAGCTGAAATTGAACAGGAAGCAGAGGCCATCCAACAGGAACTTGACCGCCGCGAGTTGAGCACGCTGCTGGGCGGGCCTTACGACCGCGGCAACGCGCTGCTGACTATCAATGCCGGAGCCGGCGGCACCGACTCGCAAGATTGGGCGTCCATGCTGCAGCGCATGTACCTGCGTTGGGCCGAGCGCAGCGGCTACGCCACCGATATCATCGACCTGACCGAGGGCGAGGAAGCTGGCATCAAAACCATCACCATCGCAGTTAACGGGCAGTATGCCTACGGCTACCTCAGAGCCGAGAAAGGCGTCCATCGCCTGGTGCGGTTATCACCGTTTGATTCTGCCCACCGCCGCCACACCTCTTTTGCCCAGGTCGAAGTGCTGCCGGAAATCGAGGACGATGCAGAAATCGTCATCGCGCCGGATGATGTGCGCATTGACATTTTCAAGTCCTCCGGCGCGGGCGGGCAAAATGTACAAAAAAATGCCACCGCCATCCGCTTGACCCACATTCCGACCGGCATTGTAGTCACCTGCCAAAATGAGCGCTCGCAAATGCAAAACCGCGAGAACGCTTTTCGAGTGCTGCGCGGCCGGTTGGCTGCCATCCGGCAGGAAGAGCAGGATAAGCAGTTGGGCGAATTACGCGGCGAGTACCAGAAAGCGGAGTGGGGCTCTCAAATCCGCTCCTATGTCCTACACCCCTACCAGATGGTCAAAGATCACCGCACTGAGTTTGAGGCTGGTAACACTCAGGGTGTATTGGACGGTGACATCGACGGATTTATCGAAAGTTACCTGCGCTGGCGGAAGTAAAATTATTATGCATTTTGATTTTTAATAGACGGCCAACTCCTCGGGGAGCGAGGTTTTACTGTATATCCAGTGTTTTGCGCCGAGACGGCGCAAAACACTGGATTAATAAATTGCCCGCCCCGAAGAATGGGGCGGGTTGGGTGGGGTTGATAAATACGTCTATTTTGAATTCAATCCGATTAAATCGAGATACAAGGGGAGGGACTCTGTTTTGCCCATATTTTAGTCAACGCCCTTAATCTAATTTCTTAGCCAGTTCAATCAAGCTTTCGTCTAATTTTTTAGGCTTGTTAACCACCTCTTCTAGCGGGGTGGTTTTTATTGCACTATTAAGCATGCCAACCAGCACGCCATACTCTCCCCGGGCGAGGGCGTCGGTCGCGCCAGCCCCCAAACGTGAAGCCAGAATCCGGTCATAAGCTTGTGGAGAACCTCCGCGCTGCACATGTCCGAGGATGGTCACGCGCAGGTCAAAACCCAGCCGTTCTCGATGCTGCTTGAAATATTCATCCAGCCTGGTGGCATTATATTTAGCCCCCTCAGCAACCACAACGATCGCGTGAGCTTTGCCGCGTTCGTAAGCTTCAGTCAGTGTGGCCGCAATTCTTTCCGGGTCAACTTCCAGTTCAGGCAGGACCATTTCTTCTGCGCCGCCAGCTATGGCGGCCATCATCGCCAGGTAACCGCAATTTCGGCCCATGACTTCCACCAAAAATGCGCGCTGGTGCGATGACGCAGTGATTTTTAGGCGGTCGATGGCTTCCAGGGCTATATTCAGCGCCGTATCCACGCCGATGGTAATATCGGACCCGTAAAGGTCATTATCGATCGTTGATGCAACGCCAACGACTGGGAACCCCAGTAAATGCAAGGCATGGGCACCGGTTTGTGAGCCGTTGCCACCAATGACAACCAGGCTTTCGATGTCGAACCGATTTAGATTGCGGAAGGCCTTCAACTGTCCCGGGCGGGTTTTAAACTCCTGGGAACGGGCGCTGCCTAGAACAGTGCCCCCGCGTTGCAATATACCGCCAACCTCGCGGGCGCCAAGTGGAATGATTTTCCCATCAATCAAACCTTCATAACCGTTACGAACGCCGAATACCTCCCAGCCATTGGCAATCCCGGTGCGAACGACAGCCCGGATGGCGGCATTCATTCCCGGAGCGTCTCCTCCGCTGGTCAATACGGCGATTTTCTTCATTTTCCCACCATCCTCTCAAGGTTTCCTACGAAGATATGCGCGATTCTAACACGGTTTGAGGCCAGAACTAGGCCTGTTCCCTTCGCTGCCTGACGCCAGCACCGTCGCCGGTGAAAAATATTTGTGACACTTGGGCTATCTATTTTTGGCTTAAATGCAGTATGAACCGGCCAGACCTTTTGATAGAATGGTCTGGCATAAAATCTCGCAATGGGTAAATTCCTCGAAAGAACACATAAGTAATTTTTCTCGATAGACGGCGCCTGGAGATATTGAACCATTCAGGATGACCACAACCTAAACCAAGGGAAAATAATGTCAGATTATCGCATCAGGCAACATCCCATCCTCCCCATTCCTGAACGTGAATCGATCGAGTTTTACTGGCGTGGAAAAAAAATAAATGCACTCGCTGGAGAAACCATAGCTTCAGCCTTATTCGCCAACGGTGAACGGATCTTTGGCCACCATCACAAGGACGGCTCCCCGTTAGGCATCTTTTGCGCCAACGGGCAATGTTCGCAATGCATGGTGCTGGCTGACGGGATGCCGGTCAAAGCCTGCATGGAACTGATCAAGTCCGGGCAGCACGTTGAACCCGCTGACGGGTTACCCGACCTGCCGAAAGTCAAGGATGCGCCTAAATTCAAACCGATTATTGACCGCAAGGTACAGGTTTTGATCATCGGCGGCGGACCTGCCGGATTATCCGCTGCCATTGAATTAGGACGGCGCGGCGTACAGGTGCTGCTGGTGGATGACAAACACCACCTGGGCGGCAAGCTGGTGCTGCAAACCCACCGTTTTTTCGGATCAACCAAAGCTGTTTACGCCGGCACGCGCGGAATTGACATCGCTACCCGGCTTGAAAATGACTTGAGAGTTCACTCCTCGGTTGAAATATGGCTCAACAGCACCTGTTTGGCCGTCTTCAGTGATAAAAAAGTCGGCATCTTGAAAGAAGGGCACGATTACGCCGTGATCGAACCCGAAGTGTTGCTGGTAGCCTCCGGCGCCCGAGAAAAATTCCTTGCTTTTAACGGCAATGCACTGCCTGGCGTGTACGGTGCGGGTGCCTTCCAAACCCTGGTCAATCGCGACCTGGTGCGTCCGGCTGAAAAGTTATTCATCGTCGGCGGCGGTAATGTTGGGCTGATTGCCGGTTACCACGCGCTCCAGGCAGACATTCAGGTGGTCGGGCTGGTCGAAGCGCTGCCGGAATGCGGCGGCTACAAAGTGCATAAGGATAAACTGGCCCGTATGGGTGTGCCGATTTACACCTCGCACACTATTTTGAGCGCCAATGGTGACGGAAAGGTTGAATCCGTCACGATTGCCCAGGTTGGCAGCGATTTTAAGCCGATCCCCGGCACTGAAAAATCCTTCGAGTGCGACAGCATCCTGATCGCCGTCGGATTGGACCCGGTCAATGAGTTTTATCTCAAAGCCAAACAGTATGGGTTAAATTGCTTTGTCGGCGGCGACGCAGAGGAAATCGCTGAAGCCTCAGCCGCTATTTTCTCGGGAAAAATTCGCGGCATGGAGATCGCCCGCGCGCTGGGCGTGGAAACTGCAGAAATCCCGGTCGAGTGGTACTGGACCAGCGAAATTCTCAAATCAAAACCTGGCGACACCATCCCCGAGGAACTGCCCGAAATCGAAACAGGCGCCTTCCCTGTCTTCCATTGCACCCAGGAAATTCCCTGCGACCCATGCACCGGGCTGTGCTCGCACGGGCTGATCTATATCGACCGCAAAGATATTCGCCAGGTTCCCACTTTCCTGGGGGACAGCTACTGCTGTGAGGCCTGCGAAAAGTGCGTGGCAGGCTGTCCCGGCCTGGCGATCACCCTGGTCAATTACCGTGAGAACCCGGAATTGCCGGTGGTCTCGATCCCTTATGAATTTACGCGCCAAACGATCAAGGTTAACGACCGCGTAAGTGTTTTGGATACCGAGGGCAGCGAACTGGGACAGGTGGATGTGCTTTCAGTGCACGCCATTGAGAACAATGACCGCACCCTGGTCGTGGAGGTAAACGCCCCGCACGAAATCGCCCAGAAGATTGCCGGTATCAAGGTGCAGGATGAAGACGTCACCCAGCCGCTCGACCATTATGTGGCGCACATCGAGGATGACACCATTGTCTGCCGCTGCGAACATGTGACCGCCGGAGAAGTTCGCACGCTCATCCGCGCCGGCTACCGGGACATGAACGAGATCAAGACCGTGTCCCGCGCCGGCATGGGCGCCTGCGGCGGCAAGACCTGCGTCAGCTTGATTCTCAGGTTATTCCGCGAGGAAGGCATCACCCGCGAGGAAATTACCGAGTATTCGAAGCGGCCGGTCTTTGTTGAAGTGCCGCTTGGCATTTTGGCGGGAGCTAACGGACAGGAGAACCACGCCAATGATTAATCCAACCCTGCCCCATTATGATGCGGTGGTCATCGGCGCCGGCTCGATCGGCGCCCCGGCAGCCTTTTACCTGGCTCAGGCTGGCTACCGGGTACTTGTGCTTGACAGCGCTCCCAGTGTCGGCCAGACCTCGAACAAACGCGCCATCGGTGGTATTCGCGCCACCCATTCCGATCCGGCTAAAATCCGGCTGTCATTGCGCAGCATCGAAATTTTCTCCACCTGGAAAGAACGGTACGGAGACGACATCGAATGGTCGGAGGGCGGCTATGTCTTTGTTGCCCGCGGTGAACGCGAAGAGAAAACCCTCAAAAACCTGCTCGTGACCCAGAAATCCTTCGGCCTAAACATCGATTGGCTGGATCAAAAGCAGCTGCTGCAAGTGGTTCCGGACTTGAACCCGGCTGAAGTGATTGGCGGAACCTTTTCCCCTGAAGACGGCAATGCTTCACCGCTGTTAGCCGTCCACGCCTTTTACACGCACGCGATGGATTATGGCGCGGAATTCAAATTCAATGAGCGAGTTCAGGAAATCATCGTCCGCAGTGGAAAAGTGGTTGGGGTAAGAACGAACCGCGGTGAATACGGCACAGACGTGGTGGTGAACGCTGCCGGCGCATATGCCAGCGAAATGGCGCGATTGGCGGGTTTGGACGTTCCAGTTCGTCCCGATTCACATGAGGCTGCCATCACGGAAGCAGTGGCGCCTTTCCTCAAGCCGATGATCGTGGATATCCAACCTGGACCGGGATCCGCCAATTATTACTTTTACCAGCATCTGACCGGTCAGATCATCTTTTGCATCACTCCCTCCCCCAACATTTGGGGTTTCGATACTGAAGAGACCAGCAGCTTCCTGCCGATGGTCGCTCAACGCATGGTTGACCTGATGCCGCGGCTTAAGAACATCCGCGTGCGGCGCACCTGGCGCGGCCTCTACCCGATGACGCCCGACGGCGCGCCCATTATTGGCTATGCGAAGGAGGTCGAGGGATATTTGTATGCGGTCGGCATGTGCGGGCAGGGATTCATGCTCGGTCCGGGCGTGGGTGAACTGGTTACCCGGATTGTTTCCGGTCAGTTGTACGACACAGACCCAGAAATCCTCGACATTTTATCGCCCTACCGCCAGTTCGCCGGACAAGAGTTGCTGAAATAGTGTGCGTTCCGACCGTGAACGCTCCAAAACCACAGCCGTGCAAGCTGCACAGTTTACCCTACTTGCAAGCCGGTGCGTTCGACCCGCCCGATTCAAATCAGGATTCCTTTGTTCCACCAACAAAATTGATTGCTCGGTCGAACAGCACCCTACCGCTCAGCGTAGATTGCTTCATTTCGCTTCGCTTCGTTCGCAACATAAAAGATTTCATTGCGACGGAGGCCACAGGCCGACTGAAGCAATCTGCGCCAATACGGAAAGTCAATGGTCTATCTCACTCAGCGTAGATTGCTCATTTCGCTTCATTCGCAAAGACAGAATGAATGCAAAAAATGGATTTCACCGTTGAAACTTGGTATAATTTCCGGCTATTGTGGACGCATTCAATTTATCCTATACCTGCAACACGGAAAGATTTATGGGTTTGATTAAAGGTTTGATATTTGACTTCGACGGCCTGATCCTGGATACCGAAGAGCCGTCTTTCAGCGCCTGGGCGCAAATTTACACCGATTACGGCGTCGAGCTCGACATCAATCGTTGGGCAGGCTGTCTTGGCTCGTCCGAGGCAGGATTTAACCCGGTCGCATATCTGCAAGGGATGCTCAACCGGACAGTGGACGAGGAGATGCTGCGCAATACTGCCCGCATCAACACTGACCGCGCCATCCTTGAGCTGAAGCCCCTGCCAGGAATCCTTGCCACTCTGATTTCCGCCAGCCAGATGGGCCTCAAAATGGCGGTTGCATCCAGTTCCCCTCGTTCGTGGGTAGCCGGTCATTTGAAACGGCTCGACTTATACCACTACTTTAACTGTGTCGTCTGCATGGAAGATGTGCCAGAGGTTAAACCTGCGCCCGACCTATTCCAGGCGGCGCTGTTTGGCCTGGGCTTGAGATCGCCGGAAGCAATTGTCTTCGAGGATTCTCCCAATGGCATTACCGCTGCCCGCCGCGCCGGAATTTTCACCGTGGCCATCCCCAACCTCGTCAGCAGCCGGTTGGATACCTCGCATGCCAACCTGGTACTGCCGCGCATCGATGCAATAGCCCTGCCCGAGTTACTGCGTATGGCTGAAACTGCTGAAGTGTCTGCATAAGATGCGGATGTCCGGACAAACCTGGGGGAGGACTATATATATCTATATCAGCCGCTCTTGAATCTGGAATAAAGGGCGATATACTATCCCTAATCCATTCACGGCTAAGTCCTGGCCGCCAGCCATCGCTATACAGGTAAAAGTAGCATGCAAATCGCTAATCTGATGGAAATCCTTCCCCAGAATTTCAGCGTCGTTGACCGGGAAATGGTCATGCGAGCATACAACTTTGCCGATGAAATGCATGCCGGGCAAAAGCGCGTCTCTAGCGAGCCGTATGTGAGCCATTGCGTTGCTGTTGCCGGTATTCTGGCCGAAATGCAGGTTACGCCGACCATCGTTATTGCAGCATTGCTGCACGATACCGTAGAAGATACCCGCGCCACACCGGCCGACATCCAAAAAGGGTTTGGCGACGAGGTCGCCAAGCTGGTCGAAGGCGTTACCAAACTGACCAATCTGCCGCGTGTCAGCCGCGGGGACCAACATAACGGCAGCGCTGTCTCCGCTGACGAGCCACCCGATGAACTACCGCCAATGGCGGCCAAATTGAAGCGCCGCGACCTGGCCAATGAAACGCTGCGCAAAGTGTTTCTTGCCATGGGTGACGACATCCGCGTGGTGCTGATCAAACTGGCGGACCGGCTGCACAACATGCGCACCCTGGGGTATATGTCTGAAGCCAAACGCCAGCGCATTGCCCAGGAAACGATGGATATCTTCGCTCCCCTGGCTAACCGTTTGGGTATCTGGCAAATCAAATGGGAACTGGAAGATCTGGCGTTCCGCTACCTCAACCCGGAAAAGTACCGCGAGATTGCTGAAAACCTGGCTGAACGCCGCCAGGACCGCGAAGGGATGATCCAGAAGATTATCGATAACCTGCAGGCGGTGCTGGCGCGTAACGAGATCAAAGCTGAAATATCCGGCCGACCCAAGCACATCTATTCCATCTATAAGAAGATGGTCGAGAAGGGAAAGCCCTTCGAGATGGTGCGCGACCTGCGCGCTTTTCGCTGCATTGTCAATGACATTCCCTCGTGCTACGCCGCTCTGGGAGTGATCCACACAACCTGGCGGCCCATCCCGCAGGAATTTGACGATTATATCGCCGCGCCAAAAGACAACTTCTACCAGTCGCTGCACACTGCAGTGATTTATGACGACGGTAAGCCGCTGGAAGTGCAAATCCGCACGGTCGAAATGCACCAGAATGCGGAATTTGGTATTGCCGCCCACTGGCGCTACAAAGAACGTGGGCACCGTGACGAGCTATACGAGCAGCGCATCAACTGGTTCCGACGCATCATGGAATGGCGGCAGGAAATCGAGGACGCACAGGAATTTGTCGACTCGATGAAGAGCGACGTCTTCCAGGACCGGGTTTATGTTTTCACCCCGCGCGGCGACATCATCGACATGCCCGCCGGTTCCACGCCCATCGACTTTGCTTACCATGTCCACACCGAAATTGGTAACCGCTGCCGCGGCGCAAAGGTGAACGGCAAGCTGGTCACGCTAGATTACGAGCTGAAAACTGGCGACCAGGTTGAAGTTTTGGCAGCCAAACAGGGCGGTCCCAGCCGCGACTGGCTCAACCCGTCGCTGGGCTTGGTGAAGACCCAGCGCGCCCGCTCCAAAATCCGCGCCTGGTTCAAGCGCCAGGACCGCGACCTGAACCTGGTGCAGGGGAAGGCCATGCTCGAGAAAGAGCTGCGCCGCCTGGGTATGAACGATTTTGCGGTCGAGACATTGGCCAAGGATTTTGAATTCCGCTCGCTGGACGATTTGTACGTTGCCATCGGCACGGGTGACGTCGGCCTCGGTCGCATCGTCAACCGGTTGATCGAAGACTCAGCGCCAAAAGATTCGGTGCTCTTCCCGCTTACCCCGCGCGAAGCCAAACCCGGAGACGGCGGCGTGACCGTTCTCGGCTTGAAAGGGTTGCTGACCACGATGGCGCGCTGCTGCAACCCGGCACCTGGAGATCCGATCGTGGGATACATCACCCGCGGGCGCGGCGCCACCATTCACCGCCAGGACTGCCCGAATATCCTGCGCATGAAGGACCGCGAACGGATGATCAAGGTGACCTGGGGCGAGGCGCATCAGGTTTATCCGGTTTCCGTAGCCATCAAAGCTTATGACCGGGCAGGATTGATGAACGATATCTCGCTGATCATTGGCAATGAAAACGTCAACCTGATCGATATCGACATAAAAGTTGCCCAGAATCTGGCGTCCATACTCATGGTGCTGGAAGTAAGCGACATTTCACAATTAAGCCGGGTGCTGAACCGCATCGAGAACCTTCCGAATGTGATGGAAGCCCACCGTCAACACCCCGGTTGAGGTATTCATGTCCGATTCCCCGCTACTGCCCGTCAAAGACGCCCTGAATCGCATACTGTCAAATTTTGCTCCCCTCACCTCAGAACCGGTTGAACTGCTGAGCGCAAACGGCCGCGTCCTGTCCGAGGACATCCGCTCCGAATTTGACCTGCCGCCTTTTGACAATTCCAGCATGGACGGTTTCGCCCTGCACGCCGCTGACCGCCCGGCGCAATCCGGGGGCGAGCCGGTGACCGTCAGGGTGATCGGCGACATACCGGCCGGCGTCGAGCCGACGCTCACGCTGCTGCCCGGCCAGGCTGCTCGCATTATGACCGGAGCACCCCTGCCCGCAGGCGCTGACTGCGTTGCCCCGGTCGAGGATACCGATTTTCCTTACCGCGAGTCGCGCCATCTGCCGGATGCGGTGCGCATCACTCGCTTTCCCTCCGCTGGCGCCAACATCCGACCGCGCGGCCAGGATACCGCCGCTGGAGAGCTTTTGCTATCTGCCGGGCAATTGCTGCATCCGCCGGCTGTCGCGTTGCTGGCCTCGCTGGGGCGTGCAAATGTTCTTGTCCAGCGCCAGCCAAGAGTGGCCGTCTTATCCACCGGCGACGAACTGGTCAAACCGGGTATGCCGCTTCGATCCGGCAAGATCTACGAATCCAATAGTCTGCTGATCGGCGGCCTGGCGGCTCAAGCCGGCGCAATTCCGCTGCAACTTGGCATTGCGGTTGACCAGCCGGAAATCATCCGCGAAAAGCTGGACCAGGCCATCGCCGCCGGCGTCGACCTGATTTTGACCTCAGCCGGAGTCAGTGTGGGCGTGTATGATTACGTCCGCCAGGTGATCGAAGAGAACGGGCGGCTTGACCTGTGGCGGGTGAACATGCGCCCCGGGAAACCGCTGGCATACGGCCGCTACAAAACCACTCCCGTCATCGGACTACCCGGCAACCCGGTTTCAGCCTTTGTCGGATTTATAGTCTTTGTCGTCCCGGTGATTCAACGCCTGCTGGGACTGCCGGATCGATCGCGCAATTTGCGGCGGGCGCGCCTGGAGCATCTGGTGGTATCTGACGGACGCGAGAGTTACCTGCGGGCTGCGGTTCAGAATGGCTCGGACGGCCTTACCGCCAGCATCACATCGCACCAGGGTTCCGGCAATCTGTTGTCCATCGTGCGATCAAACGCTTTACTGATTATCCCCTCTGGGGTAAAATCGCTCCCGGCGGGGTCTGAAGTGGATATCTGGTTATTGGCTGACACCGTTGTGGAAGGATAGGAACTAAGCGTTATGAAGTCATTGCGAACCATTGCCATTACCGCTGCCATCCTTGGCATTCTCGATTCGATCTACCTGCTCATTATCAAAGTATCGAACAACAAAGCCTTGTGCATCCAGGGCGTGGGCGATTGCTGGTCGGTCAATACCAGCCGTTACTCCGAGGTTTTTGGCATCCCCCTGTCTGTGCTTGGGATCATTGCCTATGCCGTCATCCTGACCCTGTGGATTTTGCTGCCGCGCAGCGATTTCTTCAAGCGCAATATCCCCATCGTCAATTTTATGCTGTCGCTCATTGGAGTAATCTATTCTGCCTACTTGACGTACCTTGAGATTGCGGTTATAAAAGCGATTTGTCCGTTCTGTGTAGTTTCAGCAATCTTGCTAGTTATCTTATTTGTCGTCTCATTGATTCAGCTTATTCAGGGGCCAGGGGACGAATAATCTTTCCAGGAGGATTCAATGCCAAAAATCCGCTGCCATTATAACGACTGTGCTTTTCTTGACGAGGGCTATTGCAGCGCTGCCCTGGTCGAAATCAACCCTGATAAAGGCTGCCTGACCTATAATCCCATCGCCGAGGCGGAACACGATGACGATTGGGATGACACCGAAGAAGAAGAATGGGAAGAACTGGAAGAAGAACCCGATGAGGACGATGAGGATTGGGGCGACGAGGAAGAAGAGTTCTAGTCGCTACTCCCGCCACGGGCTTGCCAAGGCTGGCCTTGTATAATTCTGATCGAGACATCGCCCCGGGAGTGATTACCGGGGCTTTCTTTACCAAAAACCAAAATGAACAGCCATCCTGAACTTACCAAAGCGCTCAAACATAATTTCATCGTCAACGTTCTGGATGGAACCTTTTTTGGATTCGGCCTGGGGTTTGCCTCATTTGCCACGGTCATCCCGCTGTTCGTCTCCAATTTGACCGATTCCGCCACCCTGATTGGATTGATCCCGGCGGTGCATAACGTCGGCTGGATGCTGCCGCAATTGCTGACGGCCAAATCCGTCTCGCGCATGGCGCAGTTCAAACCGGCGACCATCTTTTGGACCGTCGTCGAACGAGTCCCATTTCTCGGTTTGGCGTTGGTTGCACTGCTGATGGGCTGGTTGAGCAAACCGGCTGCCCTGGCGCTGACCTTCATGTTTCTCATTATTCAGGGAGGCGGCGCGGGCATGACAGCCAACCCGTGGCAGAACATGATCGGCAAGATCATCCCTTCCAACATCCGCGGCACATTTTTTGGCACACAGTCTGGCGCGGCCAACCTGCTGGCCGGCGCCGGAGCACTGGCTGCGGGATTGATCCTGAACCAACGTGGTTTTCCCGATGGTTATACGGTGGTTTTCCTGGCGTGCGTCGGCAGCATGGCGGTATCGTTCGTCTTTATTGCCATGACGCGCGAGCCGGCGCACTCCCTAGAACAGCTTCCGACCGAACAGGTTTCCTTCTGGGGGAATGTCCGGCAAATCCTGCGGCGGGATGGCAGCTTTCGCTGGTTCATCATCAGCCGGTTTATCTTTCAATTTGGCACCATGGCATCCGCTTTTTACACCGTTTATGCCGTCCGGCAGTTGGGGATGGATACGGCGGCAGCCGGCGCCATGACCAGCGTCCTGTTCATCGTCCAGGTGGCCTCCAACGCGCTGTTCGGCTGGGCAGGCGACAAGGTCGGGCATCTGCCGGTGCTGCGCCTGGGAGCCGTCTGTGCGGTCATTGCAGCCGTTTTGGCCTGGCTTGCACCCTCGGCAGGCTGGTTTTTTGTGGTCATGGTCTTTGCCGGGATGGCCAATTCGGTATTTTGGACCATCGGCATGGTGGTCACGTTGGATTTTGGCGCTGACCAGGACCGGCCAACGTATGTTGGTCTGGCGAACACGCTGATCGCCCCGGCGGCCGTGCTGGCGCCGCTGCTGGGCGGCTGGATCGCTGACGGGTTCAGTTACCAGCACACCTTTGCGGTTGCAGCGGTTTTGGCGTTGGTTTCGCTGGCAGTGTTGGTTCGGTTTGTGCGGATTCCACAAAAGGCGTGAGGCGCGGTCGGTGGCTCACAGAGCATCCGGCGGGTAGGAGACCGGCGCGATGTGAGAGTACCCCCTCCCAGCCTCCCCCAAAAACTTCGTTTTTAGAGGAGGAGTCCACACGAGCGCCGTCCGCGCCGCCGCGATGACAAACAAGGTCAGCACGGATGTCATTCTGAGCCGAAGGCGAAGAATCTCGGCGCTTGGTTTGTGCGCACTTAATTGCGGTGCGTTCACGGTTCGAACGCACCCTTGGCTTGAAAATACCCCACCCAGCCTCCCCCAAAAACTTCGTTTTTAGAGGAGGAGTCCACACGAGCGCCCTCCGCACCTTCGCGAGGACAATAAACTGACACGCGATGACAACAAAATGGGTATTCGTTTCAAATTCGGATCGAAACGAATAGCCTTGAATGCTCTGTTTACGCCTATATGTGGGGGTATGAAAATTTGGCGGTCTACGGCTGGGGGTCGAGAGTATTCGTATTCGTTTCAAAAAATAATTAAAAACGAATACTCCCTGGGGTGAAGGGAAATTCCTGGTGAATACGACCCGTGGTTTAGATTGTTAAGGTGCAAGATGTTAATATTATAGGAAATATGTTCTATGTTGTCAAGCGAGAGATTATGTATTGCTGCCCGCACTCACAGAGCGTCCTTTGAGTGGGGTACTCTGTGAGTGAGCTTGCCTGCAATGAGCTTGTTGAGAGTCGAAGGGGAAGGCCAAGAATTTCGCTGCTGTGGTTTGTGCGTATTTTAAGCGCTGCGTTCACGGTTCGAACGCACCCTACAGCAACGAATCGGCAAAAATGTGAGGCTTACAGTCTATTAACGCGCTCGGTCGCTCACACACCGTCCCGGTGTTCTTCAGGGAGTGCGCCCTGCCCGCACCCACAGGGTGCGGGCAGAGACCGGCGCGATCCACCCCTGCCAGGCGCAGATAACCAATCTGATGTTCGTCGAGGGACACGTTCAACCCTTATCCATAAATTGGCGGCTGCGGCGCGATCACAATCATGATTTGAGCATATCTGTAATGCTCATCCTAATTTAATACTAGTATATCTATGTAAATAGTCTTATTATATTATTCAGAATATCCAATCGATAATTCACATCCATGGAGGCTACAAGATGGTTGTTTTTCGCAAACGCCTGCTGCTGGGTCTTTCTTTCGCCATCCTGGCGATTTTTTTCTTCCTCTGGCCAGAATTATCCACCATGCTCAAGGGTACTCACCCATCGACAGTTAGCGCCCAGCAAGCCTGCACGGTGCTGAGCGACCCGAAAAACCTACCGTCACCGGTTTTGATCAATTTTGATACGCTGCCCAATGCCAAGGTCATCGGAACCAGCTACAAGCCGTCCTTCGGAGTCACTTTCGAAGACAGCCGGCTGACCCAGGCGATCATTTACGGCAACGAACCGGCCCAGGCAAAGTCTGCACCCAACGTTGCCGTCAATAACGCTTCCAGCGGAACCAGCGCGGGTGTACCGATGAATATTACGTTCGACACACCCAAAACCCATGTGGGGTTTTGGATTGGCAACGGCTCCGGTCAGCAGTTGACCGCCCTGGTCCGAGCCTACGACGCTAATAACGGATTGCTCTGCGAAGCGCGCTACGTCAACGTCCCTGATCCGCACACTACCTTTGTGGGTTTTTCTTATATCGAGGCCTTCATCAGCCGTGTGTCAATCGACTACGGGGATACGGCCATCTCCGAATCGATCGATGATCTGTACTTTTCGCCCGGCGCAGGGGTGCTGCCCACACGCACGCCTGCCCCCACCTGGACACCCATTCCAACTGCCATCCCAACCGCCGGGCCGACCCCCACCGCGACCTCAGTCGTGCCGATGATCGCGTACCAACCATTTGTTCCAAACCCCCAGATATCACCAATCATCTTGCCAGATTTCGCCATCCACGGCATCGAGATCACGCAGGGGATCCAGTGTTTCAATACCGGCAGCGGGCTAGCGGGTTGCCCGGATAACAGCCTTCCAGTTGTGAACAAAAAGGACTCAAGCGCGCGGATTTACTTGAAGGCCAATAACGGATTTTCCGTCATCAATAACATTCCGGTGCGCCTATTTATCCGCGCCAATTCGGTCTGGTACACTACCAATGCTTCCGGCAAGACAACCACAGCGATCAACCAGATCTTAAATGACAGTGCGAATGTCTGGTTCAATGTCAACTTCAATTCCAACGTCGTTGTGGATTTCTATGCCATCGTCGATCCCGACGATTTGTACGCTGAGGCCAACGAGACGAACAACCGCTTCCCCGCTGGGACTGGTTATATTACCTTGACCTTCCAGTCGCGAAAAACCTTCGATATCGTCGGGCAGCGCCTTCGTTACCACCCCAGCGGCTATTCAGGGACGCAGTACGCTGGCGGTTGGGCCGTCAATGGCGGAGCGGCGGATTGGCTAGAGCAGGTGCTACCGATCCGCAATAATGGGATCAATTACTCGATCAAAAGCGGCTACCTGAATTGGACCACCTCGTTGGGCTCGGGAGATGGGCAGCATGCGCTGATCCAGACGCTCAACTCGCAGTGGCTGTTGGAGAACCTGTTCAGCTGGTGGTTCTCCGGACCGTTCACCGGCGCGCGGCATGTGTACGGTTGGGCTCCCTCGGCGGGTTATACCGGGGGGCATGCCGATATGCCGGTTTACCCACATGCGGGAGGATTAGGCGTGGTGGGGATTGGCTCGGATGCGCCCGGAACAAATACGGATAACCCCGGTTCGGGCGCGCTGATATTCGGTCACGAGCTAGTCCACGACTATAATCTCTACCATACCAACACAGCGGATGCATGCGGGTCGAACGACGGCAATTCCAACTTCCCATACTCGAACTCGAGCATCCAGGAAGTGGGCTACAACCCGATTACGGGCAAGATTTACGATCCAGCATTGACGCACGACCTGATGAGTTACTGCCCATCGGGCGGGTCCAAACAGGGTTGGATTGCCCCCTTCACCTGGAATTCCATGTTTGGCAACATTGCCCCGGCCGTCGCCCTGGCGACTTATACTTCAACAAGCGCCCCGCCAATGACACTTTATCTCACCGGGGCGGGCGAGTCTCTCCAGGTGAATGCCACCATCTTCAACCCCGCCTATTCGCCTTCGTCGCCCGGAAAACTTGGTAACCTTTACAAGACCCAGGGCGGGATCGGCTACAGCCTGCCCGCGGGAGACTATTCGGTTGAACTGCGCGATGTGGGAGGAACCGCCTTGGCGAGCCACTCATTTGTCGTCAACTTCGAGAGTGAGTATGACGCCCAATCCGGCACCCCCGTTACCGGCGCCCCGACCCCAGGCGTGAACTCTGCGCCGCCCTTCCCACCCACGCCGACCACTCAGGTGGATGTCTCCTTCATCGTGCCGTGGGTACCTGGGACAACTTCCATCGCACTCATGAACGGTACGCAACTGCTTGACCAAATATTCGTCAGCCTCAACGTCCCACAGGTGTTCTTCACCAGCCCAAACGGCGCGGAGGATTGGTTGGCGGGCAGCACGCACACGCTTACTTGGGATGGATTTGATCTTGACTCCGACCCTCTGAGCTACTCGCTGTTCTACAGTTACGATGGCGGGGCGACCTGGGATTTGCTGGCGAGCGAAATTTCCACCTCCTCGCTGGATGTGCTGACCGATTCACTGGCAGGGAGCAGTGATATCCGCTTCAGAGTGGTCGTCACGGACGGGGTCAACACGAGTCAGGACGAAACCGATGAGACGATCAGCGTTCCAAACAAGCTGCCAACGGCGACGATCCTCAGCCCGTTATTGAATGAAGCCTATTTGCCAGGCGGGCTGGTTGTCCTTAATGGGATTGGCGTGGACCTGGAAGACGGAACCTTGCCGGACGAGAACCTCTTCTGGTCGAGTAATCGGCAGGGCAGTCTGGCAACCGGGCCGTCGGTTGGGCTGAATTCGCTCCTTCCCGGCTGGCATACGATCACAATGACGGTGGTTGATCTGCACGGCGCGCTGGCAAGTTCTTCCGTGCAGATTTTTATCGGATATCGAAACCACCTTCCGTTAATCAGGAAATAAATTTACTCTCTACGGGTGAGGGGCTGAAAACCCCTCACCGGTTTTCCGCCCTCTTCCGAAGCCTTAGGTCAAGATTCAGAGCCAGGGGGACGATTTTGTGATCATTTATCCGATTGCCGGTAACAACCGCGTGGAGAAAGTTGCCATCGCGCCTGAACCGGGGGAAAGTCAAGCATCAATCGGCAGAGTGCGCGCCTGAACCACGTGTAGGGAACGGTCTTGACAGGTCCGAACCGAAACAGGCGGACGGGTCAAGACCCGTCCCTACGAAACCATACAAAAAGACCGCCGGCCTGGCAGGTTCCGGGGTCTTTTTGGCATTCCAATTCAGGCTGGGGGCAAAGGATTCGAACCTCTACAAACAGATTCAGAGTCTGCAAAATATACATGCGCATCTGTATCTAGTTAAACCTCATTAAATAACTGCTTTATTTCCTTATATAGGTATCTAAAATGACAAGAATTCGTCTTTATGACACATCAATACAGCAAACTCGGCAAATTTATGAACAAGAACAATACCTTGCTATTGCTGTTTCTAATTATTTTGAAGAATTAAAATTCCGTGGGCGCCCGCAAAATACAATACATTCCTATCATGAAAAACTATTACCCTTTATAAAGTGGTGTGATTCCCAGGCGATTTCAAAAATCGAGCAAATCACTCCAGATATTATTCGTGATTATTTCAACTTATTGTCAGTTAATCATAATCCAGGTGGCGTTCATGGCTACTACCGTGTAATTCGCGCCTTTTTCAATTGGTGGTTTGCAGAATATGAACCTGAAGACATAAAAAATCCATTCCTAAAAGCAAAAATGAAGCCGCCGCACGATCCACCTCTGGACCCGGTGCCCAACGAAACCGTAAAAAAACTACTTGAAACTTGTAAAACTAATCGTTTCTATGATATTCGTGATCAAGCCATTATTGCCGTGTTGTATGATTCTGGAATTCGCGCCAATGAATTAATTATGCTGGATCGGTCTGACCTGGATGACCGCACGCTTAATATTCGTTTTGGCAAAGGAAAACAAATTCGCCTGGTTCATTTTGGATTATCCACCAAGAAAAATCTGACTCGTTATATTAACAAGCGTTTTGACCTTGAAATTGCATTATTTATTTCAGATTTTGGTGAGCGCCTCACTTATGATGGATTACGAAAAATAATTGTAAAACGCTCAGTATTGGCGGGGGTAGACACACCATCGTTGCATTCCTTCCGCCGCGCATTTGCTCTTAATTGTCTGTTGGCTAATTGGGATATTTACCGGCTCAAGGATGAAATGGGACATAACTCCTTGGACGTTTTAGAGCGTTATTTGAAAATAGTGGAGGCAATGCGCGCTGATTTGAGCCGGATGACTAGCCCGTTAGACAATTTGCGGATTACTCAAGAGAAGAAAAAACTATATCGTTCATACTGAGTAACAATTTAGATCCATTGCCACCACCCCATGATATTGACTAGTTCCTGTCCGCTAAATGGAGGATCGAGATAGTCTATGTACCCAAGCACAGAGCCCAGTGCCGCGTCCTGGGTTTGTGCGATAGGTGCCGGCGTGCCAAGGTAATCCACATATCCGACCACGCTCGAAATTTCGGCCGGTTCTGCAAAGATATATTCCACATATCCCAGCACCGAATTGATCTCAGCCGGCAGTGCGAAAATGTAATCCACATAACCAAGTACAGTTCCAACCGCCGCATCCTGCGATTGTGCAATAGGCGCTGGCGTGCCGATAAAATCAATGTAGCCAACGACTGAGCCGATCTGCGCCTTTTCTGGCAGCAGATAGTCCACATAACCGGATACAGAACCTATCTCAGCCGTCACGAACGCACTTTAATTCCGATTTGCAGGTTAGCCAGATCCGCCTCGGCCCACGCCGCCGAATCGTCCGGATTGAGCGGCCAGGCTGCCTGGATCGACATGCCGACTGAGGTGAGGGTTTTATCGGATCCCGTCCCTGTGGTGGTTGCTCCGCGAACCAAGGACGCTACTAGCCCGCTGCCGCTGGTACTTTTTCCAGCAACCGTGGTGAT
>MGMG01000103.1 GCA_001796355.1 Chloroflexi bacterium GWB2_54_36
CTCGCGCTGCCTACGCCGAGGGTCAAGAGTGGTTGGCCGAGCTGCTGATATACTTGGAAGGCAATCGAGATACACTGGTTGATTTCATCAAAACCCAATTGCCCCGGGCGCGCATGACTGTCCCGGAAGGTACTTATCTTGCCTGGATCGATTTATCGGCTTACAATCTGGAACCTGCACCCTGTGAATACCTGGTCAAACACGCCAGGGTGGGGTTGAATGACGGCAAGGAATTTGGTAAAGTCGGAATCGGATATGTACGGCTGAATTTTGCCTGCCCCCGCAGCGTATTACTCGAAGGGCTGGAGCGTATCCGAAAAGCGCTGGAAAATGTTCCAGCGAAATAGTGAAAGGTTAATTACTGAGATTGACAAACCAACCTGAAAGAACCATAGGGGGTTGTTTTGCAAAATTCGTGAGCGGTTCATTATTACTGGTCGCCGGGACATATTTGCTCCTGGTTTTTATCGGGATGCTGCTGGTTACATCCGATACGAATAAAAATGCCGATGCCATCGTGCTTTTGAGCGGCGGCGGTAAGGTGCGCAACGCTGAGGCTGCCCGGTTATTCAACGACGGGGCGGCAAATACGATCGTATTAACCCAGACTTCGGGACGCGGCAGCGTTTCGACGATGGGTGAGACGCGCAGTCAACTGATAAAGGCGGGAGTGCCTTCGTATCAAATCCAGACCGCCTATGGGACTGCCACCAGCACCTATGACGAAGCGCGCCAGGTGGCAAAACTGGCCAAGAGCGCTGGGTTCGATTCGGTGCTGGTCGTGACCGACCCGTACCACACCTTGCGTGCCCGGATATTATTCGCCGGTGAACTGGGAACCGAGGGTGTAAAAGTACGGGTAGCAGCCGCCAGCGGTCATTGGTACCAACCCATCAGTTGGATGTTCAGCCAGGAAGGCTGGCGGGTCACGCTGACCGAGCTGGCAAAAATTGGCGGTATTATTTTGGGGATGCGCGGTGGTTAAAAAAAGACTGCGCCACAGCGTGGCGCAGTTTATATTTAATTTTCTGTGAAGACTTACTCTACAGCCGTCACGGCTGCTGCCTGTAAACCCTTATTCCCCGTCTCAATTGAAAACTCCACTTTCTGGCCTTCCTTGAGCTGTTTGTAGCCATCCATATCGATGGCGGAAAAGTGCACGAAGACATCTTCCCCATCTTCACGGCCGATAAAACCGTACCCCTTGGCGGGGTTGAACCACTTCACAGTTCCAACAAAACGTTCTGACATGCTTTACTCCATCTAACTAAGTAGAAATTATCTGGCATTTCAGCCAAATCCATCGGGCGCAAGAATATCATGTTTTAATAGGCATGTCAAGATTCGCGATCGACAATTCGGATATAAATTGGGGTGAATAATTTGAAAGCTATTTCAGACCAAAATTACTTAAAGAACCAGCAGTACCGCAGCGGTGACAACCTGGATGCCCGCATTCAGCTTCACCGGCGTTTTAGTACCAATCCAACCATCTACTTTGAGTGGATGTTTGACCAGCTTAATCTCCAGGCGGGGATGCAGGTGCTGGAGGTTGGCTGCGGTACTGGGGAATTTTGGCGGACGAATTTACCCCGGCTTCCAGATAACTTGCGACCGAAATTGCTCGACCTTTCAGCAGGAATGGCAGCCGTGGCACGGGCATCTGTCAGACAGGATACGCGGTTTTCATTCACCACAGCTGACGCCCAGAATTTGCCCTTTGGAGATCGCCGATTCGATGTGGTGCTTGCCAATTACATGCTCTACCATGTGCCGAACATTCCTCAGGCAGTGAGGGAATTGCGGCGGGTACTCGTTCCAGGTGGACGGTTGTGCGCTGCCACCAATGGCACCTCGCACATGCAGGAATTGAGAGAATTGATGCACCGGTTTCACCTCCAACATGCTGAAGTACCCGATTTTGTCGGGCGCTACGGACTTAAAAACGCGCCATCGATTCTGAGGAGTAGTTTCGAGCATGTCAATGTGATTCCATTCAATAACACTTTATTCGTTACTGAAACCCAACCGTTGATCGATTACATCCACTCGATGGTGGGACTGTGGAATTTTCCGCCGGACGCAGAATTGGACCTTGTGAAATGGGTAGAGTTTGAAATTCAGACCAAAGGCGGATTTACCATCCATATATCCAGCGGGGTCGTGCTGGCATGGTGACGAATTTTCTCCGCGCGTATAATTAACCGGATGAAACTGGTCGAGCGGTTTTTACTGCCTGTTTTGGTCATTGCCCCGCTGCTTTTATTGGGGTTGTTTCCGATTGCTCCCCGGTCGGTCCGATTGGCGGACGCCTGGCAGCGGGCGTATCTATCAAGCGCTATCGGCATGCCCGCAGAAGCAGCCAAATACTTACGCCAGGTCTTGGAATATCAGCCTCAGCGCAGCGATTTGTTCGAAAGAATTGCCGCGCTGGAATTTTCAGCAGGAGATTACACCCGGGCAATTGCCAGTTACGAGGAAGCTGACGTAAATGGAAAAATTTCCGCCAGTGGACTGCTGAACCTGGGCGACAGTTACCAGCAAACAGGCGATCCGGCTGCAGCCACAGGAACCTGGGCTCAATTGGCAAGTCTTCCGACCGTAGATGCTGCTCAGCTGGCAGCCGCGGCTGGCCGTTTACGCACGGCTGGCGATTGGGACAGTACGCTGCAAACGGCGCAGCGCTGGCTGGAACTCGAGCCAGAATCTGTCCAGGCAGCCTGGTTGACTGGAATGCTGCTATCAACCCGCAGCATCGCTGAAGCTGCTCGTCCGCTGGCTATCGCCGGCAATGGCGAAGGCGTAGAAGCCGAAAATTCCCGCCATTTATTGGAAGTGCTTGGCCAGGCAGCGCTGCAAAATGACCGCGCCTACCAACTGGTGTTGATCGGGCAGCGGTTGGGGGAGCTGGGACAGTGGGATGTCGCTGAGACGGCATTTCAGGCAGCGCTAATCCGCGTGCCTGAGTATGCAGAAGCCTGGGCATTTCTGGGTGAATCCCGCCAGCAGCAGGGCAAGGATGGCTGGACCGATCTGCTGCGCGCCAAAAGCATCGCGCCAAATTCAGACATCGTGTTATCCGCATTGACCTTGTACTGGAGCCGCCAGAACAAGCCGATGATCGCGCTGGCTTACCTTCAGAAATTAGCCGCTAACCATCCCGACCAGGGCCGCTGGCAGGTGGAAATTGGCCGCACATTTGCGCAGGCCGGTGACCTGGTGAGCGCCATGGCAGCCTATCAACACGCGGTCGAGATCGAACCGATTAACGCGCAATTCTGGCGAGCGCTGGCGGTATTTTCAGTCACATACGGTTTTGACTTTGCCGCCTTTTCTCTGCCCGCAATCGAACGGGCGCTGATACTTGCGTCCAAGGATCTGCAGGTATTGGATGCCGCCGGGTGGGTATATTTTATGCATGGCGACCTGGAAAAGGCGGAACAATTCTTGCAACTAGCACTGGCAGAGGATGGTGAATTCGAGGCAGCGCAGTTTCATCTGGCGCAAGTTTACATCGCTGGAAACCGCTTTTCACTGGCTTTCCCCCTGTTAAAAACAGCAGCAGCCCAGAACGCCGATCCCGCTGTTGCCACTCAGGCGCAGCGGTTGCTTGACAAGCATTTTCCCGGCCAATAAATCCGTTCACCGCAATATCCTCCAAAAACAGTCACTGAGACGGCATCGAACCCACACCATCGACACAAAACCTTTACGGGTTCGAAGGAGTTGCGGAATGAACCAAAAAACCATGCTGGTGCTCATCTTTGCACTGACAACCCTGGTCTTAAGCGGATGCAATCTCGAGGATCGCATCACGAGTTCTGCGCTTGCAGAAATCGACCCGGGCAGCGTGGTTTATTTTGACAATTTTGACAACCCCGAATCGGGTTGGCAGGTCTGGTCATCTGAAAGCGCAACCATAGCTTATGACACCGATGGACTGCGGTTCCACGTTAACGAAGCGAATTACGATTACTGGTCGCTGCCCGGGCAGCGCTTTAGCGATTCGACGCTGGCTGTGGATGCTACTTTAATCGAAGGGCCGACGGATAATGATTTTGGTTTGCTCTGCCGTTTCCAGAACGAGTATAATTTCTATGCATTTCTGGTCAGCAGCGATGGCTATGGCGGCATCATCAAAGTCAAGGACGGTCTGTACCAGACTTTAAACAGTCCGGATGGATTGGAGTACGGCGCCATGATCCAGCTGGGACAGGCCACCAACCAGATTCGCGCTGACTGCGTCGGGTCCCGGTTGACATTGTATGTAAACCAGGAGAAATTCCTGGAGGTCGAAGACATGGATTTTACTGTGGGCGATGTGGGTTTAATCGCGGGCTCATACAGTCAACCCGGAGTGGATATTCTGTTTGACAACTTCTTTGTCCTAAAGCCTTAGCGGTATGAAAATTTTCCTCGATTCAATTGGCTGCCGGTTAAACCAGAGCGAAATTGAACGATTTGCAACCCAATTTAGAGCAGCCGGCCACACCATCGTAAACTCGGCAGGTGAGGCTGAACTGGTTGTGGTTAATACCTGCACCGTCACCAGCGCAGCCGCTTCCGATTCACGCCAGAAAATCCGCCAGGCAGCCCGCCAAGGAGCGGGAGAGATTGTTGTAACCGGTTGCTGGTCCACCCTCGAGCCTGACAGCGCCGCCGTTTTACCCAATGTCCGGCGGGTGGTGTCCAACCTGGATAAGGACCATCTGGTGGTTGAGGTGCTAGGCGTGCAGGAAGAGGATTTTGACCTGGAGCCGGTGGCGCGCAAGCCTTTACCTGGCGTTCATTTGCGCACCCGCGCGTTTATCAAGACCCAGGACGGCTGCGACAATCACTGCACCTTTTGCATCACCCGCATCGCCCGAGGACCAGGCCGTAGCGAGACGATTAAGGCAGTTTTGAGTGACATCCAGCATGCACTAAAAGGCGGAACACGCGAGGTTGTGCTTTCAGGGGTTCATTTAGGCTCGTGGGGTTATGACTTATCGCCCCGCATGCATTTACGCGATTTGATTCAGGCAGTTTTGCAGGACACGAATGTGGAACGCCTGCGCCTTTCCTCGCTTGAGCCCTGGGACCTGGATGAGACATTTTTTCAATTATGGGAAAATCCACGCCTGTGCCGCCATCTGCATTTGCCGCTGCAATCAGGCAGCGAACAGACCCTGCATCGCATGGCGCGGCATACAACCCCGGCAGCCTTCCGGCAGTTGATCGCGTCCGCCCGGCAAGCAGTTCCCGGCATGGCCGTGACCACTGACCTGATTGTCGGATTCCCCGGTGAGGATGACCGCGAGTTTGCCGAGAGTCTGGCATTTGTCCAGGAGATGGAATTTGCCGGAGGGCATGTTTTCAGCTATTCCGCGCGCCCCGGCACACCGGCCGTCCGGCTGAATAACCCAGTATCCGGTACGGTCGCTCACCGCCGCAGCGAACAAATGCGCCAGGTGCTGGCAGAATCTTCGACCCTTTTCCGCGAGCAGCATCTCGGCAGCGAAGCATCCGTTCTGTGGGAGGCGACCAACGCCTATGGTCCTACTGGATGGAAGCTGCACGGTTTAACCGACAATTACCTCAAGGTCGAGGTTCATTCGCCGCTGCGTTTGTGGAATCAGATCAACCGGGTACGTCTGGACCGATTAACTGACCAGGGTCTGGCTGGCAGTTTAATCGAATAATCACTGGCTTTATCTTTCGAGGGTTTTACGCCGGGACGGCGCAAAACCCTCGATAAAGTATTTGCCTGCCCCATTCTTTGGGACGGGTTGGGTGGGGTTGATAAATTTCTTGTGATGACGGAGTCCTGGAATATTGAGGAACTGGCGGAGGTTTTCGCGCGACTGGTGCCCCGCCTGTAAGGTCATTTTTTAGCGAGCGAGAAGAATGGGATTGTGCCCACCTTTTTTAGACCACCGCTATTTAGCCTTTTCCCGCTTATTCCGCGCCTGGATAAAACGATCGTATACCCGCTTCCAGGCCTGCGTTGGTTTTTCCGGCCGGGTTTTTTTGTGCTGTTCCTGGCTCAAGTAAAAGGCGAAATCTTCCAGAAGAATCGCTAACGGTTCGCCGGGTTCCTCCTGGATAATCGGGTGACCAAGGTTGATGGCCTGGATCAGGATGTCGGGCGCATACGGAAAAGATACGGTGACTTGTTTGTTCAAGGCCTGTTCGATACGCTCCCGCGGCAGACCGCCGCGCGGGAAAATATTGTTGAGCACCAGGCGCACTTTGTCGGGGGGATAACCGAGTCGGTTGTAGGTGTCCAAAGCGGCTGCCGCAGCTCGGATGGAGGATAATTCCGGGGCAATGACCAGTAAAATTACATCCGCTGCATCCAGGGTAAGCAACGAAACTTCCGAGAAGTCGTGCGGTAGGTCAGCGATCAGGTAATCATATTCGGGTCGCAATAATTGCAGCGAGGTCGTAAAGGCATCATTGGTCAACCCTTCCGCATCGGTGGGGTAGGTTGGCGCTGCAATGAAATCCAGCCCCGAGTTGTGGTGCGCAATGATGGACTGTAAAATCTCGAATTCCAATTCCTGCGGTTTGTAGTCCGCCAAATCAGCCCAGGTGCGTTTGAGCGGCATGTTGAGCAGCAGGGCGACCTGACCGGCAGTCAGAACCAGGTCGAGCAGCGCAGTTGGGGCTGTCCAGAGCGAGTTCAGCCCTAATGCCAGGTTGACTGCCAGCAATGAACTGCCGACCCCGCCGCGCAGGGTATGGATGGCAATCAAACGGGCGATTTTTTGCTGCCGGGCGGGTGCGCCGACGGGCGCTGCCTGCCGGATCATTTCGACCCGGCGCAACAGCACATTCATGCGGGCAATCAACTCCACTGGCTCGAACGGTTTGGTGATGTGATCATCAGCGCCGGCTTCGAACGAGGCGAGTTTATCTTGCAACCCGGATTGGCTGGTCAAAACCAAAATAGGCGTCTGAGCAAATGCCGGGTCGCGCCGCAACCGCCGCGTAACTTCATAACCGGAAACATCGGGCAAGTTAAGGTCGGTGATAATGACGTCCGGATGGTATCGGGCGGCAGCAGCCAGACCGGCAATACCGGTTAATTCGCTGTGCACCGAATGCCCAAGCGGCTGCAGACTGTGTTCGATCATGCGATGAAAGATCACTTCGTCGTCAATCAGTAAAATGGTTGCCATGAGGGTCCTTGTTGAAGCCGGTGATTAATTCTCTGTACGGATATCGTCCAGATTTTTTTCGAGCGCCGGGATTTCTTTCTCGATTGCAAGCGCTAATTCGGACGCTCGGCTGAGGTCGCCTTGCCCGGCAAGCATGTCCAATTCGTGGGCTAATGCAGTCATTTTTGCCGCCTCAAAATTGGCTGCCACACCCTTCAGGTTATGCGCCAGCAATTTAACCGCAGCCACGTCGCCTTTCTGAATGGCTGCCCGAATTTCAGGGAGGTGGGAACGGCATTGCTGCACAAACTCTTCAAAAGTAACGACGAAAAAGGATAGATCATTGCCAAAACGAGGCAAGATGCTCTGCAAGTATTGCGGTTCGCCCAGCGGGATAGACTGCGGGGCTGAGATCGCGCGGACCAACAACTCATTCTGAGTTGCTGACTCATCGGTAGGGGGTAAATCTGTGGGTTCGGTGGTGGAGAGCACAAGCTGGTCGAAGGCGGATGAAAATTCCGCAAAATCCAGGTCAGTGATCTCACCGGTTGCTTTTTCCCCTGCCGGCGCGGCAACTATGGGCGATGAGCCGATTTTCAGGCTTGGGGTTCGGTTCAGCCAGGGGCGTTTTTCGGGCACGGGCAGCGACCACTGTTCGATGGCATCAAACAATTCCTGCGGGCGCAGCGGTTTGGACAGGTAAGCGTCCATCCCGCTGGAGAAACAGCGCTGGATTTCACTGGTGAAAGTGTGGGCGGTCATGGCAATAATGGGTGTATGATGCTCGCTGCCCTCCATGGATCGAATGCGTTGGGTAGCCTCATGACCGTCCATTTCCGGCATTTGAACATCCATCAAGATCACGTTATAGCCTTGATCCAGCAGTGCATCCAACGCCCTGCGACCATCTTCAACCGCCGAAACGGTATGGCCAAACTTTTCAAGTAAATTGACGACCACTTTGCGGTTGACCGGGTTGTCTTCGACCAACAGCACATTCTGTGGGTGGGTGGTCTGCATGGCCTGGCTGGCGCGATTGTCAGGCGGCAAGGCTGGCAACTGCCCGGTCCGCTTCTTGGGCGGGGTCAATAATTCCAACAGGATAAGCTGTAGGGGCTGCCAGCGTACTGGTTTCAATACCACCGCGCTGATATCTAGTTCTTTGAATTTTGCCTCGGAGATCGTATCCCCCAACCGCGCAAGCATGATAATGATCAGGTGTTGGTAGCGCGGGTCATTTCTTATGTCTTCGACCAGATGGTAATCCAGAGTTCCGGAAAGGCGGTTATCTAGAATTAATAGCTGATAACCCTTGCCCGCATTATCGGCTTTTTCCAACCGGGTCAGCATGGCAGCAGCAGTGCCTGCGCCAATGGCTTTGCAGCCCATCCCCTCCAGTAATAAGGTCAAGTTGGATCGACTGTTACTGTTCGAATCGGCGATCAAAACGCGCAAATCTTTCGCTCGACGTTTTAAATCAGCGGGAATTGGTTCATTTTCACCCATCTGATCGAAGATGGCATCGAAAGAAAAGACACTGCCTTGATTGGGCTCGCTCTTGAGGGAAATCTTACCGCCCATCAATTCAACCAGTTGGGCAGAAATGGATAAACCTAGGCCCGTTCCGCCGTATTTGCGCGAGGTCGAATCGGATGCCTGCGCAAAGCGGTCAAAAATGGCAGCCTGGCGTTCGGCAGGGATACCAATGCCGGTATCCTGAACTGAGAATCCGAGCGTAACTTTCGAACCAGCTTGCGATTCCTGATGAACCCCGAGAACAACTTCGCCCTTGTCCGTAAATTTGACCGCATTTGCAACCAGGTTGGTCAACACCTGCCGCAATCGGTTCGGGTCACCGCGTAAAGCGGTTGGAACAGCGGGTGGGACAATGCAAACCAATTCCAGACCTTTATCGCTGGCGCGCTGCGCCATGGTCAGGGCGACATTTTCCATGACTGTCCGTAAATCAAAAGTCGTTTCTTCCAGCGTCATGCGGCGGGCTTCGATCTTGGACAGGTCGAGAACATCATTGAGCAAGCCCAACAATGCCTCCGCCTGGTCGGAGGCGGTTTTGAGGTATTCAGCCTGACCGGATGACAACTCGGTATCCAATGCCAGATTCAACATGCCGATCAAACCGTTGAGCGGGGTGCGAATTTCATGCGAGATATTCGCCAGGTATTCGCTCTTTGCCAGGTCGGCTTCTTCGGCCTTGCGCCGCGCCCGCACCAGTTCGGTAATATTGTGGAAAAGGACGAGAGTGCCCAACTGTTCATTGTTGACCACAACGGGGACGTTATAAATTTCCACCTCAATCGTCTCACCCCTACGGGTCACCCGTTGACCGATCTGATGTTGGACATTGCGGCGGCGGATGCGCCGGGTGTATTCCTGTGTGTTATCCTGGAATTCAGGCGGCGTAATTAAATTGTCCAGTTTTCGGCCGGCTGCTTCTACCGGCGAGTAGCCGAATAATCGCTCGAAGGCCGGGTTGCAGGTGACAATACCGCCCTTCAGGTCCAACGTGACAATGGCAACCGGGCTGTTCTGGAAAATCGCCTCAAAATATTGCTTTTGGCGCTGGATTTCGGCTTCGTCGCGTTTTCGCTGGTTGATGTCATGGAAAATATAGATCGTGCCCTGCTGTTCGCCGGCGAGGGGAAAAGGAAAGCCGCTCACTTCAAACCAGCCAAATTGCGAGGGCATCGGAATGACCTGGTTTTGATTGATAACCCGCTTCTGAATGGGCTCGACCACTCCCGGGAACACTTCTTCGATCGCCTGGCCAAGGATATCCTGGTAAGTCGTTTCCAATTTTTGAATGGTTGCCTGGTTGCAACGGATGATTTTTCCGGAAGCATCCACCAGGATAATCAAATCGGATATGGCGTCAAAAGTGGCTTCCCATTCCCGTTTGGCGCGTGTAATTTTGGCTTCAGCGCGGTGGCGGACGTGAATTTCGCGTTGCGAAATTTCTTTAAGGTTGTAAAGGTCCGAAATGCGCAGCGCCAGTTGGTCCTGGAGTTCCTCGCTCCGCTGTTGATGAGCTTTCTCGCGCAGGATGCCGCCAACCATAAAGACCATAAATACCAATGCTGCCAGGTCAATAATCCACAGCAGTTGATTTTGAATTTGTACCTGAAGAAGACTGAGCAGGTTTAATGGATAATCGCTGAACGAAATTTCAACCAACGTCGAAATGACGGGCAGTGCTACCCCGCTCAAAACCCCAAGCCCATAGAGCCAGTACTTTCGAAGGCTGGCAATAGTTTTACCTTGGGTGTGTGGTTTCGTCATAAAGCGTGTCGGTCACGAAGGATCTGACTTGCTGTGATTAAGGTCAGCCGGACACTGGCCTTTGTTAACCCATTTAACGGACGAATGTGTGCGGTTTACGCACCCGCCTGCACGGGATTTGTGTCATAATGATTTCATATGTCAGCATTAATAATGGGCGGCACCTGGTCTGGTTTCGAATGGAAGCTTGATAACCCCGATGTTGGTTCCAAACACGCGCATACATGACCCGGCTTGGAAAGCGTGACAATGGCATGCGAAACCAGAAACCCTTAATATTATAATTGACGTCGGATTAAATTGTCATTATAATCCCTCCCTTTGTCGTCCATTTTCGGTCAAGGTAGAAACGGCCAATAATATATGAACATTGAAGATAAGAGCGGCACAACGGTTCTCCATCGGGACACTCAATTTAAGCCCAAAGCATCCTGGCGGACCTGGTTAATCGGGAGACCTTTGCCGACAGCCGATGCGCCTCACCAGACCATCGGGATCATGATTGGTCTGGCCGTTTTTGCTTCGGATGCGCTGTCATCATCCGCGTACGGCACGCAGGAAATGTTGGTGATCCTGGCTGCGTTAGGTTCCGGAGCCTATCAGTATGTTTTCCCACTGTCGCTCGCCATTATCGTCCTGCTGGCAATCGTTGTCATTTCTTATGAACAAACCATCCATGCCTACCCCAATGGAGGCGGTTCATATATCGTTTCCCGGGATAATTTGGGAGAACTGCCCGCCAAAATTGCTGCAGCTGCGCTGCTGACCGATTACATCCTGACAGTTGCGGTTTCGATTTCATCTGGAGTAGCCAACCTGGTTTCAGCGGTGCCGTCTTTGTTGGATTATCGCGTCTGGCTGGCGATTTCCATGGTGGTATTCATCATGCTGGTGAACTTGCGCGGCGTGAGGGAATCCGGCAATGCCATCGCCATCCCGACTTATTTCTTCATTGTGGCGACCCTTTTGGCGCTTGGGGTTGGCTTATTCAAATATTTAAGCGGCAGCCTTGGCACGGTGGTCGATCCGCCCTTATTGGAAACTGTGCACGTTACGCAGGGCGCTATCGCATTTTTATTGCTGCGGGCTTTTTCATCCGGCACCTCTGCGCTAACGGGGGTTGAAGCTGTTTCTAACGGCATTCCAGCATTCAAGGTGCCGCGCTCCAAGAATGCCGGCATCACATTGATCATCATGTCGATTATTCTGGCGGCGATGACCCTCGGGATTTCGTTCCTGACCTCCCAGATCCATGCGATTCCTTCGGAGGAAGAAACGGTCATCTCGCAAATTGTCCGCACTGCCTACGGCAACCGCGGCTTGCTCTACCTGGCAACCGTGGTTTCCACCATGATCATCTTAATTTTGGCCGCCAATACCTCGTTCGCAGGGTTCCCGCGGCTGAGCGCGATCGTTGCGCTCGATGGTTTCATGCCGCGTCAACTGGCCTACCGCGGCAGCCGGCTGGTTTATTCCAACGGCATTGTTCTGCTGGCAATCATTGCAGCCGTATTGATACTGGCTTTCAATGCCAGCGTTACGCGCTTGATTCCCCTGTATGCGATTGGGGTATTCCTCTCTTTCACCCTGTCGCAGTTTGGCATGGCGCGGCGCTGGAAGAAAATCGGGAGCTTGAAAGAAGGAGCGGAACTCAAAGAGCGGGGATCGACCTTAAGGTATGAAAAAGGTTGGCAATTTAAAATGATCATCAATGGCATTGGCGCTGTGTTGACCGGTATAGTCATGCTGGTTTTTGCCGTCACCAAGTTTGCTCAGGGCGCCTGGCTGGTCATCATCATTATCCCGCTGCTGGTCATTTTATTTTCCGGAATTCGCCGCCATTACAGCAACCTGGCAAGCGATCTGTCGCTCGAAAACCAGGGTACCCCGCCGCAGGTAAGCCGGCAAAGAGTGATCCTGCCCCTCAGCGGGGTTCACCGTGGGACGCTGGCAGCTTTGCGCTACGCGCGGACCTTGAGCGATGACATCACTGCGGTGCATGTTTCCATCGACCCGGAGGAAACCGCCCGGCTGCAACAAAAGTGGGAAACTTGGGGCGACGGTCACCGCTTGGTGATCCTTGAATCGCAATACCGCACCTTTATCGAGCCGTTGCTGGAATATATCGATGAAATTGACAACATTAAACAACCCAAGGAAGTCATCACTATCGTTGTGCCCGAATTTGTTCCGCGCCACTGGTGGTCCAACATACTGCACACCAAAACCGCCGCGACGCTGAGCGCTGCGCTCCATTTTCGGAAGGACATAATCATCACCAACGTCCCGTACCAGGTGGACTAGGAACCAGGATTGATAGAAGGATCGAACATGAAAATTCTTGTTGTAGGGTGCGGCAGGTTGGGCGCGGATCTGGCATATCGTTTATCCAAGGCCGGCAACAGCGTTGCAGTTATTGATACTCAAGAGACTGCCTTCAATAAACTGCCGTCTGATTTTATTGGGCGCATCCATGAAGGTAATGGATTACAGCAGGATGTGCTCGTCCGGGCAGGTATCGAAACGGCGGACGGGTTGGCAGCAGTGACTGATTCGGATGCCATTAATGCTGTTGTGGCGCGGGTTGCCCGTCAAAAATATAATGTGGCCAATGTGGTTGCCCGCAATTATGACCCCACGATGCGATCCCTGTACGAAGACCTGGGACTGCAGGTGATATCCTCGACCAGTTGGGGCGCCCAGCGAGTGGAAGAACTGTTATACGACTCTGATTTTTATTCGGTTTTTTCCGCTGGGAACGGCGAAGTCGAGATCTACGAGTTCAAGATTCCGCAGGCGTTTGACGGAAAAACGCTTGGCGAGCTCTTAAAAGATCAAAAGTGCGTCCCGATTGCGTTGACCCGCGCTGGAAAAGCTGAATTGCCAGATGCTCAAATGGTATTAGCCGTAGAGGATGTGGTTCATTTCAGCGCGACTTTTGAAGGAATCAACCGCCTGCGCGCCAGGCTGGAAGGCAAAGAGGAGGCTTGATATGTATGTGATCATCGCTGGCGGCGGGCGCACGGGCGCGCAATTGGCGCGAATTTTAATCGCAGAGAATCACCAGGTCCGGTTGATCGATGACCGTCAAACGGTTCTTGAGCATATCCATCGGGAATTGCCGACAGAAGTCATTTATGAGGGCAACCCGATTGATCCTACTGTCCTGGAAGGCGCGGGCGCCGCCAATGCGGATGTTCTGGCGGCCTGCACCACTGAGGACGAAGCTAATTTGATCATCTGCTTCCTGGCTCGAAAAAAATTCAAAATCCCGCGTACCATCGCTCGCATCAATAATCCGCGCAATGCCTGGCTTTTTGATGACACCTTCAATGTGGATGTGGCCGTCAATCAGGCTTCCATCATGGCTTCGGTCATTGAAGAAGAAATGTCGATGGGCGATATGATGACTTTGCTCAAACTGCGGCGTGGGAATTACTCGCTGGTCGAGGAGAAAATTCCGGAAGGCGCCCCGGCAATTGGCCAGCAAATAAAAGATATCGCTCTGCCCGATCAATGCGTCATTGCTGCCATCATCCGCAGCGGCGAGGTGGTTGTCCCGCGCGGCGCGACAGTATTCGAGGCCGGCGATGAAGTTTTGGCTGTCACCGACGTCGAAGGGGCGCATCAGCTGGCAAAATTTTTCACCGGGGTGCGCAAGCCCAACGGTCGCTAAAGACACCGGTCATTCACCTTCGCTATCGTAAAGTTGACATAGCGAATCTGACATCTTTGCAAGATGATCGCGATCCCGCCAGGGGACGCATGAAACGGGGTTGTCTCAAAAGGAGGTGGGTCTGGAAACTCGCCTTTTGTATCTCGGTATAATCGAATCACCCTCATGATTAGTGGGTTATCAACCCCACCCAACCCGCCCCATTCTTGGGGCGGGCAAATTCTTATTCGAGTGTTTTGCGCCGCCATGGCGGCGCAAAACACTCGAAATTCAGTAAATCCCCGCTCCCAGAAAAGTTTGCCGTCTGGGAATATCTAAACGAACTGGGTGCGGGGGCAGGGGTGAGGGGCAGAACCACATTGACAACTTGGCAATTAGTATACCCGGGTAAACAATTGATTTCTCACAGAACAGCATCTTCCTGGTGGGTATGGGTTCGATCCCGTCACGTAAATATGGTGGAATAAATAACATTTTTATTCTTTTCATATAGCCCCTCTGTACTGATTCTGGAATATAGTAAACCCGATGGGTGGTCGTAAATTGCTTCTGGCGCTGCGTTCCATATGCAATGACAATTATTTCTGGAAAATTCTTTGACCGTTGAGCAAAGCTAAGGTATAATTTCAGCTTGTCTAATGGCATGATGGCAATGTGGGTTGCGGAAATGGCTAAACAACACAGTTCGCTCCATGTTTGGTGATTTGCGCAGAACACATTGGTGCCATAACCTCCTTTTGAAAGGATCGTTTAATGAGTACCAAACGGACTTATCAACCTAAAATCCGCCGCCGTGTTCGGGTCCATGGTTTCCGCGCCCGTATGGCAACTGCCGATGGTCGCGAAGTGCTGAAGCGCCGCCGTTTACGCGGGCGTGTCCGGCTGACGGTGTCGAAAAACAACCACGTCAAGAAAAACGTACGCTGGTAAACGGCACACCTGTCTTGGTCCATCCGCATTACTGGAAGGACAACTAAACGGACAGGTATATGGGTGAAACGCGCATTTCGGCTAAGGCAAGCTACCGACTTTTCGCGGGTGCGACGAAATGGGAAATCCTTTCCGCACCCGTTGGTCGTATTGGTTGCATTACCCAATGCCGAAGGAACGCTTCGGATTGGGGTTTCAGCCGGAAAAGCGGTTGGGACAGCAGTAGTCCGCAACCGCGCCAAACGCCAGCTGCGCGCCAGCATCGACCAGTTGTTGCCATCTCTGGCATCTGGCTGGGATTTGATTTTTTTGGCGCGCGGACCCATCCGGGATGCTGATTTCGACCAAATTTCGACTGGTGTGCGCTCGGTCCTGCAAAGGGCGGGGCTGCTCCAGCGAGAAAGCGCTGAATTGAATGATCGAGCACGATTACTCCACTGAGCCGCGTTTGCGGGATTTACCGTTTAATCTGCAAACTCTGTTACGCTGGCCTTTGCTGGGGTTATTTCGTCTTTATCAAAAAACAGTTTCCCCTTCGCTGCCAGCCAATACCTGCCGCTTTTACCCTTCGTGTTCCCACTACGGTTACCAGGCGATCTATAAACATGGCGCCTGGCGCGGCGTGGTTATGGCCACCTGGCGCGTCTTGCGCTGCAACCCCTGGAATCCAGGCGGTTATGACCCGGTACCCTGATCCGCTGAATGAATCGGGCTCCGGGATTCAACCTTTTGCATAACAATCACACGGAATGAATAAAAGAAAAACCACCCTCATCTTTACCCTGATCCTGGCAACCGTTTTGCTCACGTCTTGCTCAGCCGGACTTTCCGGGAGCAGTTGGCCGGGGATCTCCACTAACGGGGATACATTTTATGTTGCCAATCTGGCGCATGTTTATGCCATTCGCGCAACGGACGGTTCCATGATCTGGCGTTACCCGGAAAAAGCAAGCCGGACAATGTACTTCGCTGCGCCAGTTTTGGTGGAAAACCAATTGATTGCCGGGGACTATCAGAAAATCCTGCATTCGCTAAACCCGACAACGGGCACTGAAAACTGGTCGTTTCAGGCGAACGGTCCCTGGATTGCCAGCCCGCTGGTCGCTAACGACACCATTTTTGCTCCCAACGGCGACGGCTCTTTATATGCCCTTGACCTGAACGGCAACCTTAAATGGAAATTCACGGCCACTCGCGCCCTCTGGTCGCAACCGGTCGGCAACGGCGACACGGTATACCAAGCATCGATGGACAAAACCATTTATGCAATCGAAATGGCAACCGGCGCGCTGAAATGGTCGAAGGATTTGGGTGGAGCTGTGATTTACTCCCCCACCTTAAGCGCTGACGGTATGTTATACGTCGCCACCCTGGCGCGTGAGCTGATTGCAGTCAACACGGAAGATGGTGAAATCCTCTGGCGGCGCAAATTTACAGAAAGTCTGTGGAGCCAGCCTGCCATCCATGAAGATACGCTGTTTTTTGGCGATCTGAGCGGCAAAGCTTACGGCGTCTCCCGCACAGACGGCGCCGATATCTGGACGCAGTCGCTGACGGAGCCAGTAACCGGGCGCCCCACTGTGACCGAAGAGTCAGTTGTATTTGCGACAGAAAATGGCAACCTTGTTGCTTTGAGTTTTACAGGCGAACGGTTGTGGTCCAAAACGATCGAAGGCAAGTTATACAATGGCCCCGTTCAATTCGATGACAAACTGCTGATCGGCATTGCGCTGGGCGACAGCCCGCTCAAGCTGGTAACCACCGCCGGTCAGGATGTTTGGACCTTCATCCCGCCGAAGTAGGAGCGAACCGTGAATATCTGGGATTCATTAATCATCACCCCGTTTATAAATACGCTGCTGTTCATCTATAACCTGGTCGGGCAGAACTTCGGCGTTGCGATTATTCTGTTCACCCTGGTGATCCGCCTGGTCACGCATCCATTGATGGTAAAACAAATCAAGGGCGCGCAGGCCATGCAAGATCTTCAAAAAAATGAGAAGTGGCTGAAAATTCAGGAGAAATATAAAGGCGATAAAGAAAAGTTGGCTCAGGAGCAGATGGCGCTCTACAAAGAACTGGGAGTTAGCCCCTTCTCGTCCTGTCTGCCGACTTTGATTCAACTGCCGATCATCTTTGGTTTGTACCAGGCGGTCATCTACGGCATGGCGACCACTCCGATTGACCTGCTGAACCTGATCCGGCACATTTACCCCGCCCTGTTGAAGGTCGAAACACTCATCCCGCTCAATAACCGCTTTCTGTGGATGGACCTCTCGCAACCGGAGCGGTTGAATATCCCAGGTCTGGAGTTCGGCATCCCGGTGTTGGTCGCCGTCGTCGTGTTGACTACCTACATCCAGGGCAAGCTAACGCAGCCTGCCAATCCAAACCCGAAAGATCAGACGGCTGCCATGGGCAGCATGATGAACCTATACATGCCTCTGTTCATGGGCTACCTGGCTTACACCCTGGCTTCAGGCCTGGCGCTGTACTTTGTAGCTTCGAACCTCGTGGGCATCGGGCAGTATGCCATGCTCGGCAAAGTGAACTGGGCAAATGTTTTTCCGTTCTTGAAGAAAAAGGACGAAAAAGCCGGCAAGGGGAAAAATAAAAACCGGTGAAGGCTGAACAAGCCTCTCGCCCTTAGGATGCAGTAGGAAGCAATCATTGAGGCTGAGATGAGTCAAGAAAAAACAACATTGGAAATCATTGCACCATCCATCGAAGAAGCAGTTGCCAAAGGTATCCGCCAGCTTGGTTTATCGGAGGATGCTGTAGAGGTTGAAGTGCTTGACCAGGGAAGCAAGGGTTTCCTCGGACTTGGGACGCGCCTGGCGCGCGTCCGGTTGAAGATCAAAGACCTGTCCGGCAGTAATGAGGGTGAAGCGCAACCCGCTCCGCGCAAACCGGCGACCCGCCAAAAACCGGCTGCCCGCGTTGTAGAAGCTCCGGTGAAGAAAGAACCCGTTCCGCTGGTAGAAGCGGGCGAGCTGGAACCGGTGCTGAAGATCGCCGAACAGGTGGTGGGTGAGCTTCTTGAGAAAATGCGCGTTCGCGCCCGCCTGAAGGCGCAAATTGTGCCGCCTGCGGACGAAAATGACCAAAACTTGATTCTGGTGGAAGTTCAGGGAGATGATCTTTCCATCCTCATCGGCCGCCGTTCAGAGACATTGAATGCACTGCAGTACATCAGCAGCCTGATCGTGTCGAAGGAAGCCGGTCAATGGGTACCGCTGTTGATCGATGTGCAGGGCTACCGCGCCCGCCGCGAACGCCAATTGCGTGTTCTGGCTCGCCGCATGGCTGAACAAGTCAACCATACCGGCCGGCGCATGGCGCTCGAACCCATGCCCGCCAATGAACGGCGCATCATCCACCTGGAACTGCGCGAACACCCGGATGTCACTACCGAGAGCATTGGCGAGGAACCGAATCGTAAGGTAACCATCGTTCCCAAAAAACAAGTTCAGTAAATCAGCAAATGACAAAGGCATTGCGCAGGGGTTTCCCGGCAATGCCTTTGCATTTCCAGCGGAAAGGTCTTCCACCGGAGGTTTCGATCATGAAAGCAGTGGATATCATCATCAACAAGCGCGATAAAAAAGCCCTTTCGCATGTTGAAATCGAATTCTTTGTGCAGGGTTATACTCGCGGGGAAATCCCGGATTACCAGGCGGCTGCCTGGGCGATGGCGGTCACCCTCAACGGGATGACCCAGGAGGAAACCACCGACTTGACCCTGGCAATGGCGCATTCCGGCGAGACGATCAATCTGGAGGGCGTGGTGCCGCTGGCAGTGGATAAGCATTCGACCGGTGGGGTGGGGGATAAGACCACTCTGGTGGTCGAGCCGACTGTGGCTGCTTGCGGTCTGCCCGTTGGGAAAATGTCAGGGCGCGGTCTGGGGTTTAGCGGCGGCACGCTGGACAAAATGGAATCCATCAGCGGCTACCGCACCGACCTGAGCACAGAAGAATTTATCAAACAACTGCGCACCGAAGGACTGGTGCTCACCGGTCAAAGCGCTGATCTTGCGCCAGCAGATGGCAAACTGTATGCGCTGCGCGACGTGACCGGAACCGTTCCCTCTATGCCATTGATTGCCTCCTCGATTATGAGCAAAAAAATCGCCGGAGGTGCCCAGGCGATGGTGCTGGACGTTAAAGTGGGCAACGGCGCGTTCATGGAAACGCTGGAAGGGGGGCGTGAACTGGCGCATATAATGGTCGATATTGCCCGCTTGAGCGGACGGCGAGCAGTTTGTCTGCTTTCTGACATGAACCAACCGCTTGGTCATGCGGTTGGCAACGCCCTGGAAGTGCGTGAGGCGATCGACACACTGCATTTGCACGGCCCCCGTGATTTTCACGAACATTGCATGGAAGTTGCCGGTCAAATGCTGCTGCTGGGAGGTAAGGCTGCCACTTTGGATGAAGCGCATTATCTGGCAGAATCGGCGTTGAAAGATGGGCGAGCCTGGCAGAAATTTCGCCGGCTGGTGGAAATTCAGGGCGGCGACGTGAAGCAGGTCGATGATCCGCGCTTATTACCAACTGCGCCGTTGGTCGAAATGGTCAGCGCGCAGCAGTACGGCTGGCTGCAGGGCATCAATGCACGGGAGATTGGCGAGGCGTCGGTTGATCTGGGGGCTGGCCGCGTTCGTAAAGGGGATCCGATCGACCCGGCAGTCGGATTTATCATTCACCACAAAGTAGGCGATCGGGTTGGAATTGGCGATCCGCTGTTCACCATACACGCCAACAGCAAGGAGAAGCTGCGCCAGGCCAAAGAGCGCCTGCTGGCAGCTCACACCTGGAGCGATCAGCCGTGCCCGAGACTGCCGTTGTTTTATGATGTGGTAGGCGATTAACCGGACATCCCTATTGGTCAGGTTGAAGGCCATCGTCTTATTATCTAATTAATAATTTTGGTTTAGTAGGGGCGGCTCGCGAGCCGCCCCTACCGAGCCGCCCAAACTCGTTGCCTTTTGGGGTCATTCATGGTAATATCGGCATAACCTTAAAAAGCGATGATGGAAAAGAGTACGTTCTGGTTGTTTGGCAGCGAACCCGGGATTGGTGTGAGCCGGGGCAAAAACTGGAGCGGAAAATCCTTCCGGAGCTGCGAGCTGAACGCGAGGTAAGCCCTCGTCATTAGGGGAGCCGGTGCTGCCGACCGTTATTTCCGGCGCAGGTATAACCGCTTGGTAGGGGAGTACCTGACAAAGAGCCTGCCGACTGGCAGGAAACAGGGTGGTACCGCGAGAACCCCTCTCGTCCCTGGTGGACGAAGGGGTTTTGATATTAATAACTGATTACGACAACCCTTTTCTAGGAGTCTGCATGTTCCGACCTGTTTCACCTAAATTCAACGTCACCTTGGTAGAAGAAGCGGTTCAGCGGTTTTGGAAATCCCATGACGTCTTCCATAAGACCATGGATCAGCGTAAAGGCGGCCCAGAGTATATCTTTTATGAAGGTCCTCCAACCGCTAATGGCAAACCCGGCGTGCATCATGTCCTGGCGCGCGTCTTCAAAGACATTTTCCCGCGGTATAAAACCATGCAGGGCTTCCATGTCAGTCGCCGCGGCGGGTGGGATACCCACGGGCTGCCGGTTGAGATCGAGGTCGAGAAAAAGTTAGGATTCAAAGTCAAACAGGATATTGATGCCTACGGTATCGATAAATTCAATGCGCTGTGCCGCGAGTCGGCGTTTGCCTACATCCAGGAATGGGAACGATTAACCGACCGCATCGGCTACTGGGTTGATCTGGAAACAGCGTACATCACGTTCAAGAACGAATACATCGAATCGGTCTGGTCGATCCTGAAAAACTTCTGGGAAAAAGACCTGCTCTACCAGGGGTTCAAGGTCGTGCCGTACTGCCCGCGCTGCGGGACGCCGCTTTCGGATCACGAAGTGGCCCAGGGCTATGAAGAAACGGTCGATCCGTCCGTCTTTGTGCGCTTACCGCTGGTGGATGAACCCGGCACTTCGTTATTAGTCTGGACGACGACTCCCTGGACGCTGCCCGGCAATGTCGCTGTTGCCGCTCACCCAGAGGTTGACTATGTGGTGGTCGAACATCCATTACCGGAAGGCGGCACGGAAAGGCTGATCCTGGCGGAAGCCCTGGTGGAAAAAGTCTTCCAAGGTGAAGCCGTCAAAGTGGTCAACCGGCTGAAGGGCAAGGCCCTCAAGGGCAAACGGTACCAGCCATTGTACACCTTCCTGCCGGTGCAAAAACAGGCGTACTATGTGGTTTTGGCCGAATATGTGACCACCGACGATGGCACCGGTTTTGTGCATATCGCCCCGGCATTTGGCGCTGAAGATATGGCAGTTGGGTTGGAACATGATTTGCCGCTGTTGATGACGGTGGCGGACGACGGGACATTCATCCCGGCAGTCCGGCCGTGGGCGGGTATTTTCGTCAAAAAAGCTGATCCGTTGATTATCGATGAACTGCATACGCGCGGGCTGCTTTTCCGGAGCGAGAACTATACCCACACGTATCCGTTCTGCTGGCGCTGCGGCACTCCGCTGCTGTATTATGCCAGGCCAACCTGGTACATCCGTACCAGCCAGTTCAAAGACCGCATGGTGGAACTCAACAATACCATCAACTGGTATCCCGGCCACATCAAATCTGGGCGCTTTGGTAACTGGCTGGCCAACAACGTCGACTGGGCGCTTGGGCGCGAACGTTACTGGGGCACACCGCTGCCGGTCTGGGAGTGCGTTGACTGCCATCACCAACATGCCATCGGTTCGGTAGCTGAACTGTCCACATTGGCGGGGCGCGACCTGACCGGGCTTGATCTGCACCGGCCGTACGTCGATGAAGTCACGCTAAACTGCCCGGAATGCGGCGGCAGAATGAAACGCGTCCCCGAATTAATCGATGTCTGGTTCGACTCCGGCTCGATGCCTTATGCCCAGTGGCATTACCCGTTCGAAAATGTCGAGCAGTTCAACCAGCAATATCCTGCGGATTACATCTGTGAGGCGGTCGATCAAACTCGTGGCTGGTTCTATTCCTTGCATGCCATCAGCACGCTGCTCAATGACCAGGTCAGTTTCAAGAATGTGGTCTGCCTGGGGTTAATCCTGGATGGCAACGCACAGAAGATGTCGAAATCGCGCGGCAATGTCGCCGATCCATGGCAAGTTCTGAATACAAACGGCGCGGATGCCATGCGCTGGTATCTCTACACCGCCGGCCCTCCGGGACAGGAACGCCGTTTTTCCAGCGACCTGGTGGGCGAGGTGCTGCGCAACTTTACGCTGACTTTGTGGAATACCTATTCCTTCTTCGTCACCTACGCCAACCTGGACGGCTGGCAGTCTGGGGACGGTCAACAGCCGCAGTACAGCGACCTTGACCTGTGGTTGCGTTCCACGCTACATGCGCTGGTGCGCGACGTCACCACTGCGATGGAAAATTATGATGTGCTGGGCGCCACGCGCCCAATCGAAGCCTTTGTCGATCAACTGTCGAACTGGTACCTGCGCCGCTCGCGCCGCCGCTTCTGGAAGTCCGAATCGGACGGAGATAAGCAGGCTGCCTATGCGACGCTCTATGAAGCGCTGGTGACCGTCAGTAAACTGCTGGCGCCCAGCATGCCGTTCATGGCGGAGGAGTTATACCAGAACCTGGTGGTGCAAATGAACCCGAGCGCGCCTGAATCGGTACACCTGGCCGCGTGGCCGGTCTTTGACGCGGCGCTAGTGGATGACAAACTCAACCGCGACATGGCGCTGGTGATGAAGCTGGCATCCGTCGGCCATGCTGCGCGCAACAAGGCTAACCGCAAGGTGCGCCAGCCGTTGGCAGAAGCCGCCTTCTCGGTCGGCAACGCTGAAGAAGCCCGCGTGGTGCAAGCCTATGCCGATCTGTTGGAAGATGAGCTGAATGTCAAACAAGTGCGGGCATTGGATACCGCAGGCGAAGCGGTAGCTTATAGCCTGAATCCACTTCCCAAACAGCTAGGCCAAAAATATGGCAGCCGCTTCCCAGCGATCCGTAAGACCCTGCTGGCGATCGACCCAGAACCGGCCGCGCGCCGCCTGCTCGCCGGTCAACCGGTTGAGTTGGAAGTGGACGGTGAAGCAGTTTCAGTCTTACCGGAAGAGATCGAAGTTCGCGTGCAGGCGCGCGAAGGCTATGCGGTGGCATCCGAAGGGGCTTACCTGGCGGCGTTGGTCACCGAGCTGACCCCGGCGTTGGTGCGTGAGGGTCTGGCGCGCGAGTTCGTGCGCCGCGTGCAGGACCTGCGTAAAACGGCTGATCTGCAAATCTCCGATCGCATCCGGTTGTACTATCAGGCTACTCCAGGCCTGGCCGAAGCCGTAGCCGATTTCAAGGATTACATCATGGCGGAGACCCTGACTGTTGACCTGGTTCCGTCGGCGCCGCCGGAAAGCGCAGCAGTCAGTCAGGCTGAATTCGACGGCGAGCAGTTGACCGTCAGCGTGGAAGTCGCTCGCTGATCCACATTTGACCGTAAACAGGCCTCTCCCGACAAGATGAGGCCTGTTTTTGCATTAATCGATAAATCCGACGTGAATAAAACCGCGTAAATCCTATTAAACTTTGACAATGTTTACCTGATTGGTACAATTACACCATGAGAATTAAGCACAGACTATTAGCAGAAGGGGCACAGTTTGCGAAACCGCCAAACAACCTGGGCGTCGTAAACCGGGCGCGGCCAGGTTCGGTGAAATTCCGTTTGGTCTGGCTCTTCTGGCTGCTGGTCATTCCTGCCTTGCATCTTTACGCGGCTGGCAACTGCTGGCGCTGGCTGCGGTGAATGTCGGGGTGCTGGCCATTTTCAGTCTGCGCTGGTGGATTTTTCTGCGAGTGATGGGCGGGCGCATCCCTTTTTCCCGCGCCGTAGGTTACCACCTGATCGGCTTTGGTGTCTCCTATTTCACGGTTGGTCCCCAAGTCGGCGGTGAACCGCTGCAGGTGCTATTGGCTTCCCGGCATCCGTCTGTCACTTCGCCTGCCGCAGTTTCCAGTGTGTTTCTGGACAAAGTCTTCGAACTGCTGACCAATTTCACTTTTTTGATGATTGGCAGCCTGCTGATCCTTGTCAGCGGTGCGGCCGGTAATTGGCCGGGTGGCGGATGGTGGGCTGCTGCAGCCGGTTTACTGACCCTGCCGCTGTTGCATTTATGGGCGTTGAGTCGCGAGAAATTCCCGATCACCGGTTTAATAACCCGGTACACATTGCCAACCTGGTTGCTGCGCGCAGCGAAGCTGATTGTTCAATCGGAGGAGAAAATTTCCGCTTTACTGCGTACCAAACCCGTAGTGGTTTTGGCCGCCGCAGCGATCTCGGCTGCCGGATGGCTGGCCATGTTCGCGGAATACGCGCTGATGCTGAGCTTCCTTGGGCAGTCCATGAACCTGGTACAACTGATGACGGCCTTTCTTGCTTCACAACTGGCTTTCTTGACGCCTCTGCCAGGTGGGCTGGGTGCGTTGGAGGCTGGTCAGGTACTGGCTTTTAGTTCCTTTGGCGCGGCTGCCGCTGTTGGGTTGAGCGCCAGTCTGGTTATGCGCGTCCGCGATTTGATTTTTGGATTGCTTGGCTTAGCCCTGGCCGGCACTGAACTTCAGAAAATTGGAAAACGCAAAGCCCCACCTGAAGGTACCGACTCAACTATCGACTCTGTTGAACATACTGTCATTGTGCTTGAGGAATAAGGAGGAAACAATGGAAACAACCCGGATTCGGATTAGTCTGATGCAAGTGGTGATCATTTTTCTGGCACTGATTGCTGCCGGCATTCATCTGTCGCTCTTATTCCCGGACGTGATATTCATTCTCAACGGCCTGGGCTATCTTGGCTTGACGGCTGCCTACTTCTTGCGGCTGCCAATCCCTTTTCTGCAAGACCGCAAACGGTTGGTGCGTTTTGCCTTGATCGGCTACACCGCTTTGACTTTGGTTTTATGGCTGGCTATCGGGGAACAGACCCCGCTGGGTATTTTTACTGCCGCTATCGAAGTGCTGTTAATCGTTTTGCTTCTTTTTCAACGCCCTTAAGCGTTGTCGCATCATCATCGCTGTGCTGATCGGGTGCAAAAAGGAATATTCATGGTCGAAACTCTAAAAATCAAACGCATTGTCCAGGCGCGCATTCCCACCGACGCTGGTGAATTTCAATTGTGCCTGTACGCCAATAATCGAGACGATAAAGAACATTTGGCGTTAGTCCATGGGCGCGTCGATCAGCAAAATCATGTACCGGTGCGCATCCATTCGGAATGTTTTACCGGGGAAGTTCTTGGCTCGCGGCGTTGTGACTGCGGCGAGCAGCTTCAACTTGCGATGAATTATATCGCCGGGCAGCCCATGGGTGTGATCGTTTATTTGCGTCAGGAGGGGCGTGGAATCGGCCTGCTGGAAAAGCTGCGTGCTTACAACCTGCAAGACAGCGGTTATGACACCGTCGAAGCCAATCTGGCGCTGGGCCATTCTGAGGACGAACGCGAATACAGTATGGCAGCAGCCATCCTGCAGGATTTAGGAATTCGATCGGTTCAACTGCTGACCAATAACCCGGACAAAATTAGCGGGCTCGAATCACTTGGCGTGCGGGTGACGGGACGCGTTCCGCTGGTAGCTACCGTGACCGAAGATAACGCCGCCTATCTGCTCACCAAGGCGCGGCGGATGAACCATTTGCTGGATGCCAACTTGTTCTTTTCAGTTGAACCGCTCTCTTCCAATGGCCATGGACATCATTGATACCGCCACGACCTTTGCACGGCTCAATGCGGCTAAAACTGAGACACGCACGCGTTCCTGGCCGTGGGTAACCTTGAGCTATGCCCAGACACTTGACGGCAGCATTGCGGCTGAGCCTGGCAAGCTCTTCGATATCAGTTCACCCGAAACCATGCAAATGACGCACCGTCTGCGCACCGGGCACGATGCCATTCTGGTTGGGATCGGCACGGTTCTGGCGGATGATTCACTGCTGAATGTGCGTCTGGTGGATGGAAAAGATCCGCAGCCCATCATTCTGGATTCACGCCTGCGCACTCCGCTGGATAGCCGGCTTATCCGGCGTTCTGACCTGCATCCCTGGATCGTCTGTGCACCCGCCGCCGGAAAAGACCAGGATGCGGCTTTGACTGCAACCGGAGCGCGCCTGCTGCGGGTAGACCTGGGACCTGATGGCTGTTTGTCCCTGCCCCGGATGCTCGAATGCTTAAAAAGCCTCGGAATTGCGTCAATAATGGTCGAAGGTGGGTCTCGGGTTATTTCATCTTTTCTGCAGGCGGACCTGGTGGATTGGGCTGTCGTCACCATCTCACCGCGCTGGGCGGGCGGATTGCCGGCGTACGACCGGGGAGCAGGCTCACCGAGTGATCTGCCGCACCTGATCGATCCGGAATATCAGCAGTGCGGGCCGGATCTGGTAGTTTCGGGGAGAGTAGCGCAATGATTTCTGGACAATCGGTTTATTTCACCGCGCCCGGTCAGGTGACGATTCGCTCTGAAATGTTGGCACCGCCAGGCGTGCGCGAAGTGCTGGTGCAAACAACGCTTAGCGCTGTCAGCTCCGGCACTGAATCACTCGTTTTTCAAGGGCTGGCGCCTGAGAACATGGAGCTGGATGCCAACATCAGCAGCCTGCGCGGTAATTTTCGCTACCCATTCAAATACGGTTATGCCTGCGTCGGGCGGGTAACCATGCTTGGCCCGGGGGTGGACAATGAATGGCAAGGGCGCCGCGTGTTTGCATTTAATCCGCATGAAAGTCATTTTATTGCCAGCCTGGACGCATTGATTCCGCTGCCTGCCGACTTGACGGATGAGGATGCCTCCTTTCTTGCCAATATGGAGACTGCCATCAACTTTATCCATGATGGCGCGCCGCTGATCGGCGAATCCGTGCTGGTTTTGGGCCTGGGAGTAGTTGGCATGTTGACCCTGGCACAGTTGGCGCGTTTTCCGCTGACTCATCTTTTTGCGCTGGATCGTTATCCCCTGCGCCAGAAAATCGCCTCCGAGCTGAGCAATGTGCAGGTATTGAACGCGGAGGATCCGGCAATCGTCTCGGATTTACACAACGCGCTGGCAGCGCATGGATTTGCCAGCCGCGGGGCCGATCTGGTGTATGAAATCAGCGGCTCGCCGGATGCGCTTAATCTGGCGATTAATGCTGCGGGTTACAACGGACGTGTGGTGATAGGCTCCTGGTACGGGCGCAAGAAGTCGGTGCTCGATCTGGGCGGCTCTTTTCATCGCAACCGCATCCAACTGGTCAGCAGCCAGGTAAGTAGTCTCGCGCCGGAAATCAGCGGACGCTGGACCAAGGAGCGGCGGTTGGCGTTGGCGCTCCAGGCGCTTCACAGCTTGCACCCAGGCGAGTGGATTACTCACCGGTTCCCTTTTACCCAGGCAGACCAGGCTTACCAGCAACTGGTGTTGCGGCCGGAAGAATCGTTTCAAATCGTTCTGACGTATTAAGGGACTACGAAATCAGAACGCTGATAGTACGGCCGAATACGTTCAATAGCTGCCCGGGTAATGGCCTGCGGGTCGGGGTCTGCCATCAGCTCGTGACCTGGAATTGGCGGCAGAATATCCACCTGAACGTGGACTGGCCAAAGGTTGGGCCGAAATACCTTTGCCAGAATTTGCAGCGTGGCTGCCAGACGTTGGCGATCACCGGACTGCCGGCGCAATTTTGTCAGCGGATGCCGCAGCGAAGGCGCTGCAATCACCCCCGAGACGATGACCGGCAAAACCTGCAAGTCTGGCGCCAGGCGGATGAAGATGCCCGTACTGGGCGACCAGTTCTCCAGCGCAGCCGCGGCGCCCGGCATGACGCGTGGGTCAGGATCGATGCGCCCCCCGGGGAAGGTGAGCACCGCGCCGCCGGCACGCAAGTAGCGCGCGGTCTGGCGGATTACCTCACTGCGCCCGTCATTTTCCGGGACAAAAAACAAGTAGGGACGGGTAGCCGGCAGCTCAGCCAGGAATGGCCGCTCAGCCGCCAGCACCCGCAAGTCGGGGCGTGGGAGTGCGGCAAACAAAGCAACCGTATCCACCATGCCGGGATGGTTGGAAAGAATCAAAAGCGGTCCGCTGGGGGGCAGGTTTTCCGCGCCGTGGACTTCAAAGCCTTTGACGTAAGCGGCCAGCAGGCGGCGGGCGCCGCCAGCCAATCCCAGATCCCGAACCCCCCGGTCATAATCCAGCACCTGGCGGGCAAATTGACGCGCCGGGTAGCGAAAGATTGGACCAAGCAAACTGCGCGCAAAGGAATGATTCTGCCAGCCGAGCGAGATCAACATGTCATCGATGTTGATGCGGATCAGGGCTTGTTCGCTCTCGAGATATTCGTCCGGCTGCATGCTATGATTATAGTATCCAAGCCAATTGGAGTGTGAAATGTATCGTGTTTCCGTTCAAAAAACATTTACAGCCCGGCATTATTTGATCGGTGGCGACTGGGGCGCGGAAAATCAGTTGCACGCGCACCCTTATCGCCTGGAACTTGAACTGAGCGGTTACGATCTGGATCAGCACCAGTACCTGGCCGATATTGTGGCCATCGAAAATGCCCTGGAACACCAGATCGAGCTGGTGCGCGACAAAACCCTGAATGAAATCCCAGCCTTCGCCGGTGTGAACCCCTCGCTGGAGTATTTTGCGCGCTGGCTGTGCGAGTCGCTTTCTGCCAAAATTGATGCAAGCAATATCCAGCGGGTGGCAGTGCGGTTGTGGGAAAGTGATACCGCCTGGGCTGGGTACGAGCTGGAGCGCTAAGTGCGTGTCGGGTTGATCATCTACGGCGGCCTGGATACGCTTTCCGGCGGCTATTTGTATGACCGCATGCTGGTTGAATACCTGCGGGCCGCCGGGGATACCGTCGAAGTGGTCGGGCTGCCGGTAGTGAGTTACGGACAGGCGCTTGGTCAGAATTTTTCGCGATCGATCCGAAACCGGCTGGCAGGGCTGCAAGTTGATCTGTTGCTGCAGGATGAATTGAATCAGCCATCGTTGTTCGCGCTAAACCGCTGGCTGCGGCAAGCGGTGAAGGTGCCGTTTATCGGCATCGTCCACCACCTGCGCAGCAGCGAACCACACAACCGGCTGCTACGAGCGTTCTACCGCGCCATCGAACATCAGTACCTGGAATCGCTGGATGGATACGTATTTAACAGCCATTCCAGCCGGCTGGCAGTGAATGCCCTTACTCCGCACCAAAAACCCTTCACGGTGGCAACGCCCGGCGGGGATGCACTGGATGAATCCGATTTCGATCCTAAAAGCACTGCGCATAGCCAAAGAAATCAGTCAGGGGATCAATATAAGCAGCTGGAAATCCTTTTCGTCGGCAATTTGATCGTGCGTAAGGGGCTGCATTCTTTGCTCTCGGCGCTGGCCAGGGTGCGCTCTGAAAACTGGCGTTTGCGGGTGGTTGGCCGCGACGATGTGGACCTGGCTTACGCGCGCCATTGCCGGGACCTCGTATCTTCCGCCAGCCTGGAAAACCAGGTGGAATTCCTGGGGGCGTTAAATGATGGCGATCTTGTGCAGGCATATCGCACCAGCCAACTGCTGGCTGTGCCATCCACGTTCGAGGGTTTTGGCATTGTCTATCTGGAAGCCATGCGTTGGGGCGTTGTACCGATCGCTGGTAATGCTGGCGGCTCGGGGGAGATCATTCAACACGGCATTAACGGCTGGCTGGTCCCACCTGGAGATGAAGCCGTTCTGGCGGCGGTAATCGAAACCATCAGCCGAAATCCGGAAATTCTCCAGTCCATGAGCCTGGCTGCCCGCCAACGCTACGCAGAATTTCCGACCTGGCGGCAAACTACGGAAAACATTCGTCAATTTATGCTCGCCCAGCTTTGATGCGAGGTACACAGCGGACTTTACGTTTCAACGCTACCTGAATGCCAAGCGCACCGTCGATGACCGGGCGTTGAACCGCTCCGTCTGGCAGAGGATGGCCAAACTGCTTGGGGAGCGGGCTTTGAACCAACCGCCGCGGGTATTAGAGGTTGGCGCAGGTATGGGCACCATGCTGCACCGCCTGGTCGAGTGGGGTGCGCTCAAACGCGGAACGTACCAAGGAATTGATTCAGATACTGAGAGTATTCAGACAGCGCTGCAAAATTTACCGGCGTGGGCCGATGGTCAAGGGTTGGCATGCCTCGCCGCTCCGGACGGTTTTGATTTATCTGGACAGGAAGTCCAGCTGCGGGTGAGTTTCCAAACCAGGGAGGTTGGCGAGGTGGCGGCAAATCCGGGCGAGCCGGGTTATGACCTGCTGCTCGCGAATGCATTTTTGGATCTTGTCAATCCGGCATCACTCCTGCAGCAATGGGGGAAATGGATGCAGCCAGGCGGATTAGGCTACTTTACGATCAATTTCGACGGCGTGACCGTATTCGAGCCGCAGCTCGATCCGGGTTTGGACGAAAAAATAATCGAACTATACCACCGGTCAATGGACGACCGGCAGGCAGACGGACAGCCTACCGGGGGCAGCCGGACTGGGCGGCGTTTATACCATCAACTCCGCGACGCAGGCTGGAAAGTGCTGGCTGCCGGGGCTTCAGACTGGGTGTTATATCCGGTTGGTGGGAGTTACCCGGCTGATGAAGCCTATTTTTTGGAACATATCCTGCATTTTTTCGAAGAAACGCTTGCCGGACACGCTGAGTTGGAACCCGTTGCATTTCAAGGTTGGCTCACCGCCCGCCGCCGGCAGATCCATGGCGCCAGCCTGTTCTTGGTTGTCCATCAGTTGGATTACCTGGCCTGCTGGTCGCCGGATGACGCCCATCTGCCCAAGTAAGCCCCTTTGATCGGCCTGCCCGGTTCCACCGATGAAATGAGGTACAATTAGCCCACAATCGGTTGGAGGACTCTTTTTTTGAAAAAATTTCTTCGGTATTTCTTCTATTTACTCCTCATTCCCGGGCTTATTATCGCGCTCGACCAATATACCAAGTCGCTCGTAAGGCAAAATTTGGCTTTGGGGGAGAGTTGGATGCCCTGGCAAGACTTGGCGCCTTACGCGCGCATCCTGCACTGGTATAACAAGGGCGTCGCTTTTGGCATGTTCCAGGAAGGCGGCGTCATTTTCATCCTTCTGCCGATCATCATTGTCGTTGGTATTATCGTTTATTTTCCGCGCATTCCCAACCAGGATTGGTCATTGCGGTTAGCGCTCAGCATGCAATTGGGCGGCGCCGTTGGCAACCTGATCGACCGCATTACCATTGGCCAGGTCACCGATTTTATTTCGATCGGGTCATTTGCGGTCTTCAATGTGGCCGATTCCGCCATAACGGTCGGTACAGCCGTCCTGGTATTGGGGGTTTGGCTGCAGGAACGGCGCGAGAAGGCAGAACGGGAAATGATCGCGCAGGCCGACGGCAATCCCACCGAACCATTTTCGGAGTTTCACGAGCTTTCATGACCGGGCAGGTGGTGGAGTTCATTCAGCCCGGCCCTGGCGCGGAGCGTTTGGACAAAGCGTTGGTTGCTCGCATGCCGGATTTTTCCCGCTCGCGTCTGCAAGCGCTGATCAAAGATGGCAGAGTTACGGTCGGTGAAATCGTCGTTGGAAAAGCCGGCCATCAGGTTGAAGCTGGCCAGCAAGTGCGCGTGGAAGTCCCGCCGTCCGTTCCAACCACCCTCCAGCCAGAGTCCATTCCGCTGGACGTTGTGTTTGAAAATGACGACCTGATGGTGATCAATAAACCTGCCGGAATGGTGGTGCATCCTTCGGTTGGACATGCCAGCGGCACGCTGGTGCATGCAGCTCTGGCTCATGCTCCCGACCTGGAGGGTGTGGGCGGCGAGCAGCGCCCAGGGATTGTTCACCGGCTGGACAAAGATACCTCGGGTTTGATCTTGATTGCCAAAAATGACGCAACTCACCGCTGGCTACAAGACCAATTCCGTCTGCGCAGCGTAAAGAAAATTTACCTGGCGCTGGTGGACGGGCTTCCTCCGACCCCGGAAGGCCGCATCGAGGCAGCTATTGCCCGCGACCCGTCACACCGCAAGCGCATGGCAATCGTCTCCAATGACCGTGGGCGCGAATCGGTCACCGAGTATCAGACTCTGGAAACTTTTCCCGCGCATACCTTACTAGAGGCTCATCCACTGACCGGACGGACGCATCAAATTCGCCTACACTTGGCATTTCTTGGTACGCCGATCGTCGGCGACCTGGTTTATGGGCATCGAAAGTCAACCTTACCCCTTGAGCGGCACTTCTTGCACGCGGCCCGTCTGACCATTCAACTGCCTGGAGAGAAGGCTGCGCGTACCTTTGAAGCCCCTTTACCCCCTGAATTGAGTCGAGTCCTCGAAGATCTGCGTCACCGCTAATTTATTCCCTAAAAGAGGAAATTCTCCATGGAATCCATTGTTGATCTGCGCTCCGACACCGTCAGCCACCCAACCCCGGCTATGCGCGAGGCTATGGCCCGTGCGGAAGTCGGCGACGATGTCCTGGGGGAAGACCCGACCGTCAACCGCCTGGAGGCGATGGCGGCTGAAAAAATGGGCAAACAGGCCGGGCTGTTCGTACCCTCCGGGACGATGGGTAATCTGGCAGCGGTGCTGGCGCACTGCCAACGTGGTGAAGAAGCCATCATGGGCAACCTGGGTCACACCTACCTGTTCGAGGCCGGTGGTATTTCAGCGTTGGGTGGCGTATTTGCCAATACACTGCCTAACCAACCCGACGGTACCCTCAACCTGGACGATGTGCGCAGCGCAATCCGTGGGCTGGATATTCACCAACCGGTCACCCGACTGCTCATCCTGGAAAACACGCATAACCGTTGCGGTGGGGTGGTCTTGACCGCCGCGTACATGCAGGTCGCGGGCGAATTGATGCATTTACAGGGGCTTAAATTGCATCTGGATGGGGCGCGGGTTTTTAATGCCGCGGCTGCGCTGGGTGTAAAGGCAGCCGACCTGGCAGCCCCTGCCGATTCGGTCACGTTTTGCCTGAGCAAGGGGTTGTGCGCGCCAGTTGGTTCCGTATTATGCGGCAGCGCTGAATTTATTACCAAGGCGCGACGTATCCGCAAACAATTAGGTGGCGGCATGCGGCAGGCAGGTATCCTGGCGGCGGCCGGCATTGTCGCCTTGGAACAGATGGTGGAGCGGTTGCCGCAAGACCACGCCCGCGCTAAACGGCTGGCAGATGGGTTGGCGGGTATTCCGGGAATTGAATTCCCGCTCGGCAAACCACAGTCCAATATGGTTTTTGTGCAGTTGAACCAGAGTTTGCCGTTGACTGCCAGCGAAGTTGCTGCCAGACTGGTCAGCCACGGCATAAAAGTCGGCGTGACCGGTCCGCGCATGTTCCGGATGGTACTGCATTACTGGGTGGATGACAGCGGTATCGATCGTACGCTGAAGGCTTTCCAGGAAGTTCTCCAGGTTCAGGCTTCAGTATCCTGAGTTTCAGGCTGTGGTTGATTTTCTTCCAATGCGGGCAGCGTGGGCTCGATGCCATTTCCCCCGTGGTCTTTGGCAATATACAACCGCTGGTCTGCCAGATCGACCAGTTGGATAAAATCCATCGTCTCGTCCACCAGCAATGCGATCCCCTGACTGACGGTCGGCGCCGGAATCAATTGACCCACGCGGTCTTTAATCGCCAGATTTTCCACTGTCGTGCGAATCCGTTCAGCTACATGAAAGGCCTGCGGACCGTTGGCATTGGGCAGCGAGATCACGAATTCTTCGCCGCCCCACCTGCCAACCAGGTCGGCCTTTTTGACATGTCGCCGGATAACCTGGCACAGATTGGTTAGGACTTCGTCGCCGGTCAGGTGGCCAAATTGGTCATTGTACAGTTTGAAATGATCGATATCCAGCATGATCAACGCCAGGGGTTTTTTCGAACCGACAGCTTCGCGGGCTTGCCGCTCTAAACGCGTCAGGAAGGCATTGTGGTTGAGCACGCCGGTAAGACTGTCCTGCTGGGAACGGGTTTCAACTTCCGCATGGTGTCCAGCATTATCAAGCGCCAGGGCTGCCTGCTGGGCGATATTTTCCAGTAATTCCAGATCGCCTTCATCGAACACATTTTTCTGATACGAAGCCACGCCGATGATCCCGGCAATATGTCCGTTCATCTTTAGCGGCGTTCCCACCCACGAACTGCTGGTTCGCTGCCGGCCAACAATGATGAAGGGGAGGTTGCGTTTCTTACGTTCGGCAACCAGGTCACGGATCAATAGCGAGCGCTGGGTTTCCACCACCCTCCCTGCCAGAGTGCCTTTAATTTCGATATCCGTGGCTGGAAAGAACTCACCATCGTCGAAAAACAATTCCATATGAAGGGATTCGCCTTGCAGCATACCGACATAATACGTGTCCGCGGCGAAGGCATTCTGAATAGCGCTGCTTACCAGGGATACCACCTGGTGCATTTCGAGCGAACTGGCCAGGCTGCGGGCTACTCGATTCAGGGTCTGCAAACGCGTCATTTCAACCAGCAATGTATTGCGCAGCCCAAGAATGGTTTCGGTAATCACGATAGCAAAAGCCGGAATGAGGACTGCTTCCAGGATGAACATCTCCGTCTGGCCTGCAAAAGCATATAAAAAGATCAAAACATTGGCGATTATCACCATCAGCGCAAATAAATAAGTTGGCCAACGTCCGGAAAGAAGAGCAAGGATAACGACGATGGTGATGGACAACGGCAGGGGTATGCCGGGCATCAATTCTGGTTGATAAAGATCGATGACGCCAACGCCCAGTCCACTTACAATTGCAAGTGACCAGCCAAAAAAGGGCTGCTTGCGCAGAAGGGGGATTCCCCAGATGGAAATAAAAATCATATATAGCAAACCGGCAGCGCCAAAAATCAGGCTGATTCTACCCGCCTGGGTGGATGGATTGACCCGAAAACTATTGATGATCAAAGAAAGAAATACCAACCCGCCTATCGTAACAGCCGGGAGGACTAACTTAAGCTGTTTGGCAGTGGTTAGATTCGGAGGTTGCAGGGAGTGCCGGTTCATGTACATAGACCTTGAAGAAATATCTTCCATATGTGTGCAGGAAATACAGAGCGAAGCTGCTGTAGGCTGCTGATAGGATTATATTAAAAGAATATTAATCAATCTGAACTGGGATTCAGTGAAGGTGGATAAACTGTACGTCTAAAATTTTTATCCCCTGATTTATTATACTAACAAGTTGTAAAATCCGTCGCATAAATATCTTTGCATTTTCTAAAAAAATGCAACTGACTGTAAATTTCACCGGGGACCCGTGACAAATTTCCGCGCCGGGTATTCTGTTATAATTCACTCGGACGGTTGGATTGCCAGCCATTCAAGCTGGAAAATTTTCCCAGAAATACAAAACAATGATTTTTGGAGGAACGTATGAGCGAGTGGATCACCCTCGAGCAGATCGACCACACCTGCGATGTCATTGCAAGCAAAATCCATACCAAGCCTAGAATTGGCCTGATTCTTGGCTCTGGGCTGGGCGATTTAGCCGATCTGGTCGAGAATGCAGACGTGATCCCGTACAACGAGCTGCCCAATTGGCCGCTGCCGACTATTCAGGGGCATAAGGGTCGTCTGGTCGTCGGCGGCCTCGACAACCAATCTGTACTGGTGATGCAAGGCCGTACGCACTATTACGAAGGCCCCACCATGGGTCAGGTGACTTTTCCCATCCGGGTAATGCAGCGCCTTGGGATTGAAATTCTTATTGTTACCAACGCCGCCGGCGCCATCCACCCGGAATATGTCCCCGGCGATGTGATGCTGCTTACGGACCACATCAACCTGGTCGGGATGACCGGTCTCAACCCTCTGCGCGGTCCCAACCTGGATGTGTTCGGTGAGCGCTTCCCGGACATGAGCCAGCCTTATGATCGTGAACTGCAGCAAAAATGCCGCGATGTCGCGAAATCAGCCGACATGACGCTGCGCGAGGGCGTATACGCCTGGTTGTCGGGGCCATCTTTCGAATCACCGGCTGACTTGCGCTTCCTGCGAGCTGGCGGTGCGGACGCGGTGGGTATGTCCACTGTTCCGGAGGTGATCGTTGCCCGGCATGGAAAGACCCGTGTACTCGGGCTTTCTGGCATCAGTAACAAGGCTAATTTGGACGGCAGCACCGTAACCACCCATGCTGAAGTGTTGGAAGCTGGAAAAATACTGGTGCCAAAATTGACTACTCTTATTCGCGGTGTCCTGCGATCCCTGTAAAGAATTATTCAATTTGAGTTTGATGATGGATCATGGAAGAAGTCCTGCGCTTCCTTAAAACCTACGAGTATGTCATTTACATTGGAATAGGGCTGGTGGCGCTTTGGACATTGCACAAAATGGCGATCGCCTGGCGGGAACTACGCAGTTCGCAATTTGGTTTGGAGCGTGAAAATGCCCAGCGCCGATTCAGCAGCGGTCTGACCGGATTTGCTTTTCTGGTACTGTTTGCGATTACTGAATTTATAATGGTATCCATCGTGTACCCTGATTTTCCAAACACGCAAATGCTGCCTACTTCAACTTTGCAGATTCTGGCAAGCCCCACCATAACGCTTCAACCGGTCTCCGTGGAAACAACCCCGACAATCGATGATCTCGCACCGACGGTAGATATCACGGATGAAGATGGGTGCGTGCCAGGCCAGGTTGAATGGACTTTTCCGGCAGCCGGCGAGACGTTACAAGGAGAAGTGATTCTGCGCGGGACGGTCAGTGTGCCGAACCTCGGGTTTTACCAGTTTGAATATGCTCAACCTGGCTCCACTACCTGGACGACTATTGCAGCGGGCGAATCGCCCATCATCGATCAGCCAATGGGCGGCGAGGGCAGCGGACGCTGGGACACCACCCTACTTACCCCGGGAGACTACCTGTTGCGGCTGGTCGTGCGAGATAATGCCAACAACGTCTTCCCGGCCTGTATCGTCAACACACGCATCATTGCACCCTGAGGAAACTCCATGCCTGAAATCGAAATCCGCCCTGCATTGACCACCGATCTATCTGTTCTGGCTGGCATCGAACATTCCAGTAAAACGGATTACGTTTGGCAGATGGACCGCTCCTTCGATACCGGGCAAATGACCATCAGCTTTCGTGAGATTCGCCTGCCGCGTTCCATCCGCATCGAGTACCCGCATACCCATGACCAGATCGTTGAAACGTGGAAAAAGGCCGCTGTCATCCTAATGGCTGTCCTGGGGAATCAACCGGTCGGGTATGCCAGCATCCAGGATCAGCAGACGCCAGGTACTGCCTGGATAACCGACCTGGCGGTAGCGGAGCACAACCGTCGTGAAGGAATCGCCAGTGCGCTGCTGCTTTCGACCCAGAATTGGGCCAACCAACGCCGGTTCCGCCGCATCGTTCTGGAAATGTCCTCTAAAAATGTGGCTGCAGTGCGCATGGCTTTCAAGCTGGGCTACGAGTTCTGCGGTTACAACGACCAGTATTATGCCAATCAAGACATTGCGTTGTTTTTCTCGCGCCTGATGCGCTGAAAGGACCTCATGAGGTCCTTGTTGTAGAAAGCCAGACCCCTTGACCGTACTGATACCGATAAACCAAATATTGATGGCAGGCATTGCCATCACCGCCTTCTCCCTACTGTTATATTCGTTAACCTTCAATCTACGGGTGAGAGTCGCTCGTTCATTTTCGATCATATTGGCTTGTCTGGTAATCGTTTATGCCGCTGAAGCGCTCGCCAGTGTGGCGGAGTCACCGGCGCGCCTGGAATTCTGGTTGGAAGTGCAGTGGATTGGCATCGTTTTCCTGCCATCCTCCTATTTGCATTTTTCGGATGGGGTTCTGGCAACCACCGGAAAACCAAGTAGAGGTAAACGCCGCTGGGCGATCCGCTTTTTCTACCTTATTTCGCTGTTTTTCCTGGTCGTGCTGGCGCTGGGGCGGCTGGTTGGCCCGTTGGAGCAGTCAGAGAATACGGCGCCGTTTTTAGAGCCGACCTGGCTGACGGATGCCTTCATCCTGTTTTACCTGGTGGCGATGGTAATGTCCTGGTACAACTTTATTCGGGCGTACCGGCGTTCCGCCACAGCTTCCGGCAAGCGGCGCATGGTCTATCTATTGATCGGCGCTATTGCCCCCACTTTGGGTTCATTTCCTTTCTTGTTGTTCAGTTCGGGTTTCGCAGCCCGCCACTCGATTATTTTCTGGCTGGTGGCAGTCGTTTCTAATATATTCGTGGGCGGGCTGGTGATCATCATGTCCTATTCGGTGGCGTTTTTTGGGGTATCGCTGCCAGACCGGCGGGTTAAGAGCCGCCTTTTCAAATGGATTTTGCGCGGACCGGTGGTCGCCAGCTTTACGCTGACCTTTGCCACGATCGTCCGGCGGGCGGGTGAACCGCTGGGTTTGGCGTACAACACCTTTGTGCCCATCGTCATGGTCGCTACGATACTGGTTGGCGAGTACCTGGTCACCTTGATTTTCCCTTACCTCGAACGCTGGCTGTTTTATGGCAATGACAAGGCCGAAATTGAGGTGTTAGTCGGCTTGGAAGACCGATTAATCACCCGTAACGATTTACGCCAATTTATCGAAATGATCCTTTCCGGCTTATGCGACCGACTGCAGGCGCCGGGCGCGTATGTTGCAGCGTTAAACCCGGATGGCCTCGAACTGGCGGTAAAGGTCGGTAAAACATTCTTTGATCGGGAAAAGGTTAATACGGACTTGTCCCGCTTTTTTCCGGACACCAGCGATTATTATCAGCTCTTCCAGTGGGACAGCGACATCCTGGTGCCTTTGTATGACCAAAATGAGGATGGCGATGTGAGTATGCTCGGGATTTTGGGCATATCGGAAGGCGCGATCGAAGCGCTGGACGAAGAGCAGTTGGACGCTTTGAACGCCTTTTCTGAGCGGATTGCGCTGGCGCTCAATGACCGCCGTCTGCAGGAGCAGGTGTTCCAATCATTGGGCGAGCTGTCTACCAAGGCAGCTTTCATCCAACAACTGCGGGCGGCCGGCCGCTTTGACCAATCGAAGGTATTAGCGGCTGAAGTCCCGGAAGCCAACAGCGAATTTTCACAATGGGTCAAGGATGCCCTGACACATTACTGGGGCGGGCCCAAATTAACCGACAGCCCGTTGATGAACCTCCAGGTAGTCAAGGACAAGGCTGAAACCCATGAAGGAAACTCGTCTAATGCCCTGCGAGCCATCCTGCGGGAGGGCATAGAACGGGTAAAGCCAGAGGGCGAACGGCGTTTCACCGGCGAGTGGGTTTTGTATAATATTCTTGAGTTGAAATTTTTGGAAGGAAAGAAAGTTCGCGAGATTGCGATGCGGTTGGCCATGTCCGAAGCTGACCTGTACCGCAAGCAGCGGGTAGCTATTGAAGCGGTTGCCAAAGAAATTAAGGAGATGGAAAACCAAAATGGCAGTCAAATCGAGTTGTAATAAATTTCACGCTGCCTATACAATTGTCTGTAGGGCATTATTTGTAAGGCACTTGGGGAGGTGAATTAATGTTGATCAAGCGAGAGGCTTCAATTCCGGAGGGGGAAATCCCCCAGCTCCCGGATGAAAGCTGGTGGGCTGCAGTTCTTTCAGATGAAGAATCTTACCAGACACCCCGCAAGGAGACTGGCAGCCGGGCAGCAGCGCAGCCAACGATTACAGCAGTTGACTGGTCATTTGTCCAACGAGTATACGAACAGGATGAGATTGTCTGTCTCAAGGTGCATGGGTTCAACCGGGGCGGATTGCTCGTGCAGGGATGCGGAATACAGGGATTTGTACCCGTGTCGCACCTGATTGACATGCCTAATATTGCGGGGGAAGAGGAGCGCAGAAGCGTTTTAGCTGCTTATGTTGAGCGGGACATTGAACTGAAAGTGATCGAGTGTGAAAAAGCTCAGGAACGAATTGTGCTTTCTGAGCGGGCTGCGCTCGCAGGCGAGGGTAAACGTCGGGTCATCTTTAATGCGCTGCAAGAAGGCGCAATCCTGACCGGTCAAGTTACCAACGTCACCGATTTTGGCGCATTCATTGACCTCGGCGGCGTCGAGGGTTTGATACATGTGTCCGAACTCTCCTGGGGGCGGGTGCATCATCCCAGTGACGTTCTTTCGGTGGGGGATGAAGTCAGGGTTATTGTGCTGCAGGTATGTGAGGAGAATTCACGCATTGCGCTCAGTCTGAAACGCATGACGCCCAACCCATGGGAGACATTGAACGTACGCTATAAACCCGGCGACATTGTCTCGGCCACAATCACATCCACCACTCGCTTTGGGGCGTTTGCGCGCCTGGAAGAGGGCGTGGAAGGCTTGATTCATCTTTCGTCGATTAAGTTGCCCACAGAATATTCGCAGTTTTCAGATTTTATCGAGATCGGACAGGATGTGGTCGTCAGGATCTTGCATATCGATACTGACCGGCGGCGTTTAGGACTTGGTTTGGTTCAAACCGAATGAGCGGAGCACAACCTCGCAAAAAAAATTCCCGGAGTAAATCAACCCCCCCGCCAGAATCGGATTCTGTGTCCCCTTCAGTCATGGAGGTCCTGGGGCGGATCTGGCTGCGCTTCGAGCGGTATAGCTGGGATGTTCTGGGGGTATTTTTACTGGCGTTGAGCGCTCTGACGGCATTGGCGCTGCTTAATCTAAGCCAGGGGACTTTCATATCGCCCTGGGGTGTGTTCCTAAAACATTGGACCGGCGCAGGCAGCTATGCGATTATTATTTTGACTGCTTTTCTGGGGATCGCCGCGCTGCGTCATCAGCCTGAGCGTGCCAGCCGCCTGGACCTGGGGCGGGTTCTGGCGCTTGAGTTTATGACCTTTTTTATTATGGCGCTGCTGGCGCTTTTTGGCGGTCTCTCGCTCGAGCGCGCCGAAGCCGGGCAGGATGGTGGAATCATTGGCTGGGGACTGGCCCGAATGGTCTCCTTTTTATTGCCGCTGCCATGGAGCAGCTTGCTGCTTCTGGTTTTGTTAGCCTGGTTGGGTCTGGTGACCAGCGGGTTAAGCCGCAGGTTGCTGCAGAAGGCTGAATCTTGGATCAATCAGGAACCCGTTGAAGAACCTTACGTTGAGTTGGCTGCGGTTCACCCGGTTAGTCCCGTCGTAGTTCCTGCCGCTACCCCAGTAGGCGGCATTCCGCTCAATGTGGTTGATGGGCCGCGGGTAACAGAACTGCCGCCCCTCAGCTTGCTTGCGCAAGACGAGAAGAATGGACTGGACGAGGATCGGATTTTGGCGGTGGCCACGAAAATAGAAAAAACCCTGGCTGAATTCGGTGTGCCTTCACGGGTGATTGGTTATCGGGTTGGCCCTACCGTCACTCAGTTTGCTGTTGAACCCGGTTTCGTAGAACGGGCGGGCCCGGACGGTCAACCGCAAAAGCAAAAGGTGCGCGTTTCACAAATTTCAGGGCTTTCCAAAGACCTGGCGCTTTCGCTGGCGGCTGAACGGCTGCGCATCGAGGCGCCTGTGCCGGGACATTCTTACGTTGGCATCGAAGTCCCTAACACTTCTACGGCGCTGGTACGCCTGCGAACGATCATTGAAGCCCCGGAGTTCAAGAACTTGAACTCTCCGCTGGCGCTGGCGCTCGGGCGTGATGTTTCCGGGCAGCCGGTGGTGGCTGATCTGACGCGCATGCCGCACTTACTGGTCGCAGGCACAACCGGATCCGGAAAGTCGGTTTGCCTGGCTTCTATTATCACCTGCCTGGTGATGAACAATTCACCTGAAACCCTTCGCCTGGCTGTGCTCGACCCCAAAATGGTTGAATTGATGCGCTTTAATGGCCTGCCGCACATCATGGGCAAAGTCGAAACCCAGTTGGAGCGCATGCTGGCTGTTTTGAAATGGGCGCTGGCTGAAATGGATCAACGCTATCGGCTGCTGGAGTCGGCGCGCGCCCGCGACCTAGATTCATTCAATCGCAAGCAGGAACGGCGCAAACAGGTTACCCTGCCGCGGATTGTGGTATTGGTGGACGAATTGGCAGACTTGATGATGTCCGCGCCCGACCAGACCGAACATGCCGTTGTGCGGTTGGCGCAAATGGCGCGGTCGGTCGGTATTCACCTGGTTGTGGCAACACAACGCCCAAGCACCGACGTAGTTACCGGGTTGATCAAGGCTAATTTCCCATCACGCATTGCATTTTCAGTTGCGTCATCCATCGATTCCCGCGTGATTTTGGACGTCAACGGCGCCGAATCGCTGCTTGGCCGCGGTGACATGTTGTTTCTGAATCCCGAGGTTGGAACGCCGCAACGCGCTCAAGGTGTACTCCTCAAAGACCAGGAAATCGACAGCGTGATCGAATATTGGAAGAGCAAACAGGCTGTCAAACCCGCTGAAGCGCCGCCTTGGGAGGGGATGGTGCGGGATGAAAGTGAAGGCGGCGATGACTTGGTACAAATGGCAGTTGATCTGGTGACCAAAGCCCAGCGCGCCAGCGCCTCCCTGCTGCAGCGCCGGTTACGGATTGGTTTCCCGCGGGCTGCCCGGCTGCTCGATCAGTTGGAAGAAATGGGCATCGTTGGTCCCCCACTGGGCGGCGGGAAGGATCGGGAAGTGCTGGTCGATCCTACCGAGGAAAACGATCCGGATAGTGAATATTCGGGAGAATAAGCCCCGCCAGATGTGGTAAGATTGCTTCCGAACCGCGCGCGGTTCTACCCTTATGATTCCTGGCCAGGTGGCGGATGGATCAACCCGTTCTACAAAAGTCCCCGAAGACCTTTTCCGACATGCTGCGCGTTCGCTTTAAAGGCATACTCGATCCGATAGGGGCCTTCTTGAACAAAATAGGCCTCACACCCAATGCCATGACGTTGATAGGTCTGGCAGGGCATATTGGAGCTGCCTACCTTCTGGCTCGCGGTGAGATGCTGTGGGGCGGGGTGGTAGTTATGGTCATGGGACCATTCGACGCATTGGACGGCACCATGGCTCGGCTTCGCGGCAAGACCTCGCGTTTTGGGGGATTTCTGGACTCGGTGGTTGACCGTTATGCCGAATTGTTCCTGCTCGGCGGTTTGTTGATTTATTATTCAAATCAGCAGCTTTGGCTGCCGGTGGTATTGGTTTATGCCGCGGCTGCCGGGTCAGTGATGGTGTCTTACACCCGTTCGCGCGGCGAGACGGCGGACTTCAAAGTGACCGCTGGCCTGATGACGCGGGTGGAACGCTATATTGTGATTGTGTTAAGTTTGTTGTTTAACCGACCGATCATTGCCTTGTGGATCCTGGCGATTCTGGGCAATCTGACTGCCCTGCAGCGCATCTGGCTGGTACGAAAACAGGCTGCTGCCGAAAATGATCTTATTTAGTGAGCCAGCCCCCATGTGACTGGAGAATTTTGCTAGAGGAAGGTTAATCCTACCATGCCAAGTAGTTTCAAGATCGGCCCATTGACCATTCAACTATACGGTATTTTGATCATGCTCGGCGCGTTGGCGGCTGCATGGCTCTCCACCAAGGAAGCCAAACGCCGCGGCATCAAATCGGATGTCGTTTGGGATATGTTCCCCTGGTTAATTATTGGCGGCATTATTGGCGCGCGGTTGTGGCATGTTCTGACCCCGTCCGCTTCTCTGGTGGCGCAAGGTATTACCACCGGGTATTACCTGACCCACCCCTTGGATGCGATCGCCATCTGGAAAGGCGGCCTGGGCATCCCGGGCGCAGTCATTGGTGGGGCTGTGGCTTTGTGGCTCTATACGCGCAAGCGGAAAATGAGCTTCGGCGCCTGGACGGATGTCATTGCTCCCGGGCTGGCCCTGGCGCAGGCCATCGGACGCCTTGGTAATTACGTTAACCAGGAATTATACGGTGCGCCGACAGATCTGCCCTGGGCACTCACCATTGATGAAGCCCACCGGCTACCCGAATATATCGATCAGGCTACTTACCACCCACTTTTTGCTTATGAGGCTATTTACAACCTGATCAATATGGCAGTACTCTTGTGGATTGGACGTAAATTTGGCGATCGTTTGAAAACCGGGGATATCTTCCTGACTTACCTGATCATCTACCCGGTCGGCCGGTTTTTCCTGGAATTCCTGCGGCTTGACCCGTCTCCCGTGGCTGGCTTCAATATCAACCAGACCATCATGGCGGTGATCGCCGTTGCAGCAACCGCCGCGTTGATTTTCCGCCATCGGAAACCTGAGGCAGCGCCAAAACCTGGCACGCCGCCGTCACAAGGATAAGGCGGGTTGCTTGGCGATTTGGAGTGCCAGGTTTGCGGGCGAATAGAAAATTCTTGAGACCCTCAATTTTCCTCTCCGTTTTGGAAAAGGATATTAACTCCTCTCCTCTTTGAGGAGAGGTAGGGTGAGGAGATCTATTTTTTTACCAGCCGTTCAGAAACGGCTCCCATTCTGCATATTCCGTAAGATGCCGCCCAAAGACGTAAATTGCCGAACAGGGAGGTTCTGCCGGGTTGTGCAGCAGCGCCATGTTGGCTTCTGCAGGACGCCGCCCGCCCTTGCGGTGATTACAGGAGGCGCAGGCAGCGACAACATTTTTCCAGGTGTGCCGGCCGCCCAGGTGCCGCGGTACCACATGATCTATGGTCAGGTCGAGCGAGCGTTTGCCGCAATACTGGCAGGTAAAGTTATCACGCCGGAAGATTTCGCGGCGGTTCAGCCGTACCCTGGTGCGTGGTCGCTGCACCATTTTCTGCAGGCGAATGATCGATGGGCGCGGAAAAGTACTGCTGATGGAGTGAATAACCCCCCGGCCGTTTACCACCAGCGCAGCCCGTTCTGCTATTATCAAGCCGATCGCTCGCCGCAAATTGCACACGTTGATCGGCTCAAAGTTGGCGTTGAGAACCAGCACGTTTTCGCTCATTTTCTACTCTTTCGGCTGATTATAGCACGGGTGTCAGAAGAGAGTTGTGAGTATCTTGTTTAGGTGTTAAGATAAATTCAATCAACCATTCACAATTATTTTCGAAATTGGAAATAATTTGGGGTTAGTTCGGTTGCGGGGCGAGGAGACGGAAATGTATATTCTAATAGCTGGCGGCAGCGGCTTGATCGGGACGGCATTAACCCGGAAATTGCTGGCTGACAACCATACGGTGACTGTCCTCAGCCGTAATCCTGAAGCGCATTCCGCTCCTCAAGGTGTACGTTTTGTGGGTTGGGACGGGTGCAGCGCCGCCGGCTGGGGCAGCCTGGTCAACGAAACGGATGTTATCGTTAACCTGGCAGGGGTCAACCTTGGCGGCGGTTTGTGGACGCGCAAACGTAAGGAAGCGTTGGTTAACAGCCGGCTCTATGCCGGGCAGGCCATCATGGATGCGTTAACCCAGGCAGAAAAGCGCCCGGAAGTGCTGGTGCAGGCTTCGGCAGTGGGATATTACCGTGCCAACGGCGATACGCTTTTAGATGAATCCAGCCCGCCCGGTTCGGATTTCCAGGGCGATCTCTGCCAGCGTTGGGAGGAATCGACCCGGTCAGCCGAAGAACTGGGCGTCCGGCGGGTGGTGATTCGCTCGGGCGTGGTGTTCGAGCACGGCGCGTTCATTTTAAAAATGTTTCTGCTTCCATTTCGTATGTTCGTTGGCGGGTCGATTGGGAATGGCAAGCAGTATATCTCGTGGATCCACATTAATGACGAGGTGAACGCGATTACATATTTAATCAACAACCGGGATGCTTCAGGCTCATTCAATCTAATGTCCCCACAACCGGTGCGTAACGCTGACCTGGGACGGATGATCGGTCGGGTCTTGCACCGGCCGTATTGGTTTCCGGTGCCTGCTTTTGCCATGCGACTTGCGTTGGGTGAACTGAGTACGGTTGTCCTGGATTCCTGGCGTGGGGTGCCAACCCGGTTGAGCAATCTGGGGTTCCAGTTTACTTTTGAAAACGCCGAGTCAGCATTGCAGGATCTGGTGGGTTAACGCTTTTTACGGGTTGAGTGCGTTGAACATCAATTCACGGCCGATTTGCCCGGCTTGGTTGGGATTATCCTCTTCCAGTACCAATGCCAGCGCCAGGGAAGAGCCTGGCCAGGAATTGATGGTGGCGCTAATGTACCAGGTGATGAGGTGACCGTCATCCGTTTGCGCTTGACCGATGGCATCCCAAACCGGTAGCCCAGAGGTTGGATCCGTTTTCAAGCCTTCAGGTCTGGCATAAGTGCCATCCACCGTTGTTGCAGTTCCGGTTGGCAGCACTACCCAACCCTGGTGCGGGGTGCGGACAGCAGATGCCAGGTGCGGGGTTGGCCGGACACCCAAATTGCTGAGTTGAGCGGTCGCCAGGGCCATTTGCAACGGCGTCACTTTCAAGCCTGACTGCCCGAGGGATGCCAAAACAATATCCGTCACGGGTTGGTCAAGCGATGGGGCAATCGTAGGGAGTTCAAATTCAGGTGAGCTGAAGAAGCCAAAATCCAGAAATAAATCGTGCATCTGACTATTCGACAAACGCGCGCCCAGTTCCACCAGCGCGCCCGGACAACCGGCAGCTACAACAGTTTTCCAGGTAAGTGGAACGGCAGCTACGCGGACACAAGTCAGAGTATTACCATCCAGCGAATAACTCAGCTGCTCTGGGTCGCGATCCAGGGTTGGTTTGACGCGGGCATACAGAAACGGCCCAAGAATGCTTCCGGGCGGGTAGGCGCCCTGGGTTACCCGATTTAATAACGGGGCATCCGGATCCGTACGCCACTCCTCCCATTTTTCGTCCATCCGGTTGGGGTCAAACGACGGCTGCGAGGCAATTGCCAACACCTCACCGGTTTTTGCATTGAGGATAACCGCCGCCCCGATTTTGCCGGCAAGGGCTGCATCTACCCTGCTTTGCAAGTCGCGATCGATGGATAAACGCACATCCAGCCCGGACGGGGGTTGACCGTAGATCCACTCGGCCAGCCAAATGGTGGAGGCTGCATTGCCTTGTAAGCCGGAGAGATACCCATCAAGGCCGGCTTCCAGTCCGCCCTTGCCAAAAATTGGATCGGAATAGCCGATGGTCGTCCCTAGCGCGGGGTACAACAAGCTGCGCGTATAGCTGCCCGGCTGACCGGTCGTGATGGAAATCGGTTCGTTCGAGCGGTCAAGCAGTGAACCGCGCGGGACATAACGCTCATGGACTGTCCAACGCAGATTATCGGTACGAAATTGCAGGTCATCGGAGCGCACCACCGCCCACCACCCTGCAGCCAAGGCAAGCACCATCAACGCCCCCGCGATCACTGCTCCGGTCACCAGGTAGGGTCTTAGGCGGGGCAGCTCGGGAGAAGCTGTTCCTTCATTGCTGCTGATGACCAATAGCAGCCCGAGCGCTATAAAGGTTGTTAGCAGCGATGACCCGCCGTAAGACACAAACGGCAATGCGACTCCCGTCAGGGGCAGCATGCGAATGTTACCGCCAATAATCAATATCGACTGGATAGCGAAGTAACAGCCAAGGCCGGCTGCCAGAAAGCGGTGGAAATTATTTGCCGCCCGCATGGCGATGTAAAAGGTGCGAAATACAAACAAGCCAACCAGCAGTAAGATCCCGACCAGACCAATCAACCCCATTTCTTCTGAAATGGAAGCGGCTATGAAATCGGATTGGGCAACTGGAATCAAGCTCGGACTTCCCAGCCCTGGCCCGGTTCCGAAAATGCGGCCGGTTGCTATCGCCAGGAAAGACTGGATTAACTGATATGAATTTCCCCCGGGGTCGAGCCACGGATTCAACCAGGTATCCACCCGGACGCGGATTACAGGAAAGGTGGTATACCCTGCTATCGCGGCTGTCAACAGCAATCCCAGGCTGATGCCGAGCACCCTCCGGCGGGCTGACGCCAGATAAACCACGATGGTATAGATGGCGATAATCAGCGTTGCTGTCCCCAGGTCTTCCTGGGCTACCAGCAATGCAATCGCGGCGCCGGCCAGAATCAGAGTCGGAGCAAGCAGTTGCGGCAGGCTGAGGGTAATGTATACCTGCCCGGCCAGATAAGCGGCCAGATAGATAATCAATAGCAGTTTCAGCGGCTCAGAAGGTTGAAAGTAGAGACCGCAACACCCTAACCACAGGCGCGGCCCATCTCCGCCAGGGTAGGTGCCGAAAAAGAAGGTTAGGGCGGTCAGACCCAACCCAGCGGACAGCCAGATGTATTTATAGCGCCGCAGGCTATCGATCCAGTGCGGCGACTTCAGCAGCAAATAAATGACAGCCAAACCGAGAATCATCCATAGGGTTTGGCGCATGCCCAGGAAATTATCCAGCCGCCAGATGCTGAGCAGCCCCCATCCGCTCAGCAGGCTAGCGATAGGCAGTAAATAGGGGTCGTGGTCGGGGGACAGGCGGTTAAGCTGGCGGTAAAGGAGAGAAAAGCCAGCCAGCCAACCAAAATAACCTATCCAATGCTGCCAGCGGAAATCTGCCGCCCAGGAATGCACCCGAACCGCAGGTGAAAGAGTAAGCGCCACGGAATACAGGAACAAAAATATGCCTGCCAGGAACATCAGCCGGCGTTCAATGGAACCTTGCGCTGAAATGGAGGGGGGAAACAGGAAGCTCACGAAGGCAGATACTTCTCCACCAGTAAGCCCAATTTTTGCAAGGCTTCGGGAGGGATATGCGCCCGGTCAGAAATGATGGCGTCCGCCAGGGCGTGGGTGCAACTGCAGTCAGCCCTCTCCGGCAGCAGTTTGACCAGATTTGAAAGGGTTTCACTGGCTTTCTGAGTGTTTTCACTTAAAGTGCGAATTACCATCTCAACGCTGACCGGAGCCTCGGTGACATGCCAGACATCGTAATCAGTAATATGCGCCAGAATTGCGTAACTTAATTCAGCCTCGCGAGCCAGAAAGGCTTCCGGACAGGCGGTCATCCCGATAATGGAGATGCCCCAGGCGCGGAAAAGGTTGGACTCGGCGCGGGTCGAGAAGCGCGGCCCTTCGATGGTGATGAACAGCCCGCCTTTGTGCACATTGGCTTGACTCTGGTCAGCGGCAGTCACCAGCAGCGCGGATAATTCCTTGCACAACGGATCAGCGACGCCAACATGCGCCACTAGCCCGTCGCCAAAAAATGAGGAGGTGCGCCCTCGGGTAAAATCGACCAGTTGATCCGGGACGACCATGTGACCGGGGATAAAATCGTGGCGCAGCGAGCCGCAGGCGCTGACCCCGACCACAAATTGGGCACCCAACGCTTTGAGCGCATAAATATTTGCCCGGTAATTGACCTCAGTCGGCATCAGGGTGTGCCCCAGTCCGTGACGAGCTAAAAATGCCACCCTGCGCCCATGCAAGGCGCCTATTACGATGGGGGCGCTGGGTTTGCCATACGGAGTGTCAACTTCCACAGTTTGGATATTCTGTAACCCTGGAAAATTGTAAAATCCGGAACCGCCAATAATGCCGAGAATGGGTTTTTCTTCCATGATCATTCCTTTGAGGGGGTTGTGTCCAGTTTTTGCCAGATGCCGGCCTGGCCAGATTTATTCTTTCGGCGCAATTTCCACCCGCATAACAGTCTGTCCGACCCGAATTTCATCGCCAGAAACCAGCACCGTCATGGTATTAACCGGTTCTTCGTTGAGGAAGGTGCCGTTGGTCGATTTTAAATCTTCCACCCACCATTGGTTGTGACGATAAGCCAGGCGTGCATGGCGGCCCGAAACCGTTTCATCCAGGAGGGGTAGTGTTGAGGTTTGCTCGCGCCCGATGAAAATTTCAGATTTTTGAAAGCTGGCAGGCTCGAACTCGTCCATGCCCATGCGCGTCAGCGTAATCGCTGGTGCTTTCTGCGCGGCCAAAACTAGCGTTTGAACCCGCAGGTCGCGCCAGATGGTGTACAACGCCCAGCCTAAAAAAGCGTAAAGCGCAATTGCAAGTAAGATGCGGATGATCAGTACTACGATTCCACTCATGGATTGTTCTGTCTCAAGACGTTAGTTGGGCCGGGGAGGTGCCGGTGGTTTGCGAGCCAGCAGGTGTTTCCTGGCCAAAAATGACGTTAACCCCCGCAAGTGAAATTACATCCCCCGGGCGCAGGTTGTGGGTATTCACACGGCGGCCATTGACTGAGGTGCCGCCGGTGGAATTGAGGTCGAAAAGGACGCACTCGCCGTGGATAAGGCGTATCTGAGCGTGCTCGCGGGATACCCGCGGGTCTGGCAGCACCAAGTCGTTGTCTTCCCGCCTTCCTATATTGACTACCGTCTGGTTGAGAGGGTAAGTTTTACTGTTTTCCAACATCAGATAAGGTCCAGACCAGGTCTCAGCGGGGATGGTTTCGATTGGATCAGACTCAGTTGCCATGACAGCGGTGGAGTTGACATCCACATCCTGATAAGTCAGCACCGTCCGGACACTTTTTCCATCCAGGTCAGAATCAGGGATAATGCGAATTTCTGGATCCCGGGCGTAGCTGCGGTTACTCTCGGCTGCCATGTCAAGCAGTACCTGGTTCAGCCAATTCACCCAATCCGGATGGGCTTCCCAGGCCTTGCAATTCTCCGGGTGCATGAATAGATTGAAGCTGTCTGGCAGTGGCTCGGTCGAGCGGTCATCCAATGCGAGCTGTGCGCGCAAAGAGGATAGCAGGTCAGCTGCCAGGCGCGGTTGCGAATTGCGCCACGGCAGGCGATTCAAGCTACTTTCTATCAAGGCCTGCAAGCGGCTTTCAAGTCGATCCATACGGGAACTCATATCTTATAATTATAAAGCGAGATTGAGGTAAATGACGATGCGTTCCGGTTACAAGGAAATTCAGCATACGGCCGACTGGGCGCTGCAGGTCTGGGCGCCGGACTTGACAGAACTGATGCACCAGGCAGCCCTGGGCATGATTGCTCTAATGGGCGCACGATTAAACCCTGAGGGACGCCTGGAACGCACCTTAATGGTCAACGCAGGTGACAAAGAAGGCTTACTGGTTGCTTTCTTAAATTCAATCTTATACGAAATGGAACTGGATTCCATCGGGTTCGATCGGTTTGATTTGAAGCTGGATGGGCTAAAGCTGCACGCCCGGTTGGCAGGCGCGCCGCTGCTCGAATTGCAGAAAAGCATCAAGGCAGTGACTTTCCACAATCTCGAGATTCGACCAGTTGACGCTGGCCTGGAAACCACCATTGTGTTTGACGTCTAGCGAAAAGGCTGCGGTAGGCGTCAAACAAGTCGGAAAGGAAATACTGGGATGGTCCTATTGCAGGAAATCAAAAAAATAAATGATTATGAGTGGGAGATCCCGCAATCCTACCGAAATGATATGCGCGTAGCCGTGCGTCTATTTGTCACCCGCCGCCTTTTGGAAGATGCGCTTGGAGACCGATCGCTGGAGCAAGCCATAAATGCCACCACCCTTCCGGGGGTGATGCAGCCGGTGGTGGTCATGCCCGATATGCATCAGGGCTACGGCTTTCCGATTGGCGGGGTGGCCGCTACGCGTTTGACGGACGGCGTGGTTTCACCGGGCGCCATCGGGTACGACATCAATTGCGGCGTACGCTTGCTTGGATCACGGATTGAATTGGGGGCGGTTGAACCTGTTTTATCGAATTTGGCGGATGCGCTTAACCGGCATTGCCCGAGTGGGGTGGGTGTCGCCGGGGAATATCATCTCAAAGACGCCGAGTTAGCCCAGGTATGCCGGATTGGCGCGCGTTGGGCTCTGAAAAAAGGTTTGGCTACCGAAGAGGATTTGCTGCGCACCGAAGAAGCCGGTTGCCTGGATGGTGCCGACCCATCCAGGGTCAGTTCCCAGACCAAGAAGCGCGGTTTAAACCAGTTAGGCACGCTTGGAGCGGGTAACCATTTTATCGAGGTGGATGTGGTTGATCGATTGTACGATGACCAGGCAGCGCAAGCCATGGGCTTGCAGGAAGGCATGTTAACCCTGCAAATTCACTGCGGCTCACGCGGTTTTGGCCACCAGATCTGCACTGACTACGTGCAGGAACTGCAAAGTGCTGTCCACCGCTACGGTATAAAGTTACCGGATCGTGAGCTGGTCTGTGCCCCGCTGGACAGTCCGGAGGGGAAAGATTATCTGGCTGCCATGCGTTCAGCGGCCAACTATGCTTTCTGCAACCGTCAATTGCTGGCGCATGCCGCTCGCCTGGCGTTTGAGGAAGCACTGGCAGGTGTGATTAATAACTGGCAACTGCATCAGGTATATGACATTGCCCATAACATGGGGAAAACAGAAACACATATAGTGGATGGTAAAAAAGTGAAGGTGTGCGTGCATCGCAAAGGCGCCACGCGCGCATTTGGTCCTGGTTCGCCAGAATTGCCGGAAGCATACCGTTCGATCGGTCAACCTGTATTAGTGCCGGGCAGTATGGGTACTGCTTCCTGGGTGCTGGCTGGTACTGCTGAAAGTATGGCGCGGTCGTGGGGGTCCAGTTGTCACGGGGCAGGCCGAGTGATGAGCCGCAGCCAGGCTAAACGCGAAATACGCGGCGACCGGCTGCGCAATGAACTGGAAGCAAATGGCATTCACATTCGCGCCGGGTCGCTGCCTGGGCTGGCTGAAGAAGCCCCGCGCGCCTATAAAGATGTGGATGAAGTGGTCGAAACTGTCCATGCGGCTGGGATTGCGCGTAAAGTGGCCCGCCTGCGCCCGGTGATTGTGATTAAGGGATAAAAAAAGCGGGTCTGAATTGGGTCGCCCAATTCAGACCCGCTAAACTGATTATTCTTACCTTTCCATCGAGACGACCTGGCTGTCCCAGCGGTGCCAGCCGCCAAAGCGTTCTTCGAGAATTTTGCGGCCTTCCCCCGGGCAGGTCAGGCCAGCCAGTTCAAGGTCAGCATCCACCATGATCTTGACCAGTTCATGGAAACGCACCTGAGGTTGCCAATCCAGCATACGGTTGGCCTTTGACGCATCCGCCAGCAAATAATCCACCTCGGTCGGGCGGAAATAGCGTGGATCGATGCGCACATAATCTTCCCATTTCAATCCGACATAGGCAAAAGCCTCGTCCAGGAACTCGCGTACTGAGTGAGCTTCCCCAGTGCCGATGACATAGTCATCGGCCTTATCCTGCTGCAAAATCATCCACATGGCTTCGACGAATTCCGGGGCGTAACCCCAGTCGCGTTTGGCGTCCAGATTGCCAAGGTACAAATGTTCCTGTTTGCCGGCTTTAATGGCTGCCACTGCGCGGGTAATTTTCCGGGTGACAAAGGTCTCGCCGCGGCGCGGGGATTCATGATTGAACAGGATGCCGTTACTGCTGAATACCCCGTAACCTTCGCGGTAATTACGGGTGACCCAGTAGGCATACACCTTTGCGGCAGCATAGGGGCTGCGCGGTTCGAAGGGTGTGGTTTCATTTTG